>JALRFZ010000582.1 GCA_023253615.1 Verrucomicrobiales bacterium
CCCTGCGGGCGAGCGATGCGCGGGCTGAAGCCCTGGACTACTTTTCCCGCAAGCGCCGCAGCATCCCCACGATATCCTTCCACCCGCGCACGGCGACGAGGATCGTGACGGTGCCGTACCAGAAGACGCAGGCCCAGATGAGGAGATGCCAGAAGGTGCTCATGAGGTGGTTTGGTCAGGGTGGCGCGGTTTGATGAGCGATCCCGCGATCATTCCGATCGCGGCGGCGGCGAAAGCGGCGATGCCGGCGTTGTCCTTTCCGAAATCGGCCGCCCAGGCGGCGGTGGAGGCCATCTTTTCGAAGCTGAGGAAGAGGATCGGCACGAGCGCTCCGCCGAGGATGGCCCCGAAGGCGCCCCACGAGTTCGCACGTTTCCAGTAGCAGCAGGCGATCAGCAGCACCGACATGCTTGAGAGATAAACCGATCCACTCAGCAGCAGATACGACCACACGTCGCCCTGGATCTCGTAGAGCAGGCCGAAGACAAACAGGTAGATCCCGATGAGCGCGACGATGAACCGGTTCCACCGGATCGCGCGGGCCTCGGGCCATTTGCCCTTCCGGAAGGGCGCGAGGATGTCGTTGTAGATGACACTGCCCCATCCGAGCATGTAGGAAGAGTTCGTGCTCATGTCCGCGGCGAGCATGGCCGCGACCATCAGTCCCATCAGCCCGATCGGCAGGAACGTGGCGAGGAATTGCGGCATCGCCATCAGGGTCGCCTCGCCCTCCTTCGCCGGACCGAGCACGGCGAGGGCCGAGACGCCCCAGAGCACGGGGATGAGCCAGCGGCACACGAAAAAGAAACTGGTGCGCGAGTAAACCTTTTGTCCAGTCGCCGCATCCTTCGCCGAGAGCAGGCGCGAGATCGTGGTCTGCCAGGTGAGCGTTGCGGCGGTGTTGCCGAGGATCTGGAAGACGAGGTAGGACCATCCCATCGTCGGATTGACGAGTGGATTGAATCCGCCCTCGCCATGATTCACCCGCACGGCTTCCTCGAGCCGTTCCCATCCGATGTGGTGGAGGATGAGCAGCGTCACGATGAGGAGACCGGCGCTCATGATCACGAATTGGAGAAAATCCGTCACCAACACCGAAAGCATGCCTCCGAGGATCGTGTAGATCGAAACGAGCAGCAGCAATCCGCCCATTACGAACACGAGCGAATCCGGATTCCACCCGCAGGCGGCGCAGAGGAAATCGCCGCCGATCTTCAGGAAAACGCCCATGTTGAGGAGTCCCCCGAGCACGATGACGACTCCCACGAGCCAGCGGACCCGTTTGCCGAAGCGTTTTTCGAAGAGCTCCGGCAAAGTCATCACGCCGGAGGCGCGGAGCGGTTTCACGCAGAAGCCGGTGAGACCGATCACGAGCATGGCGAGCGCCTGGCAGATCCCCGGCACCGCACCGGCGAAGCCCTTCGTGTAGCCCGACTCCGCCGCATACATGCAGGTGATGATCCCGAACTCGGTCGCCGCGAGCGAGGCAATCCCGAGGTAGAGATTCATCTCGCGCCCCGCGACGAGGAAATGCTCGACCTTCGAGACGTAGCGACGCACCCAGACCCCGGCGATCATCGTGCCGAGCAGGTAGAGCCCGACGATGCTGCCGTCGATCCAGGGATGGAAATGGGACATGCGCGGAGGCTAACCAAGGATCCGCCGCCGGAGCAAGTGCGAATCTCAGTCCGTCGGGCCGTCAGCCGGGAAACCGCTCCAACCGAACCGCCGGAAGACCGCCTTCCCGACCGAAACAGCGATCACTCCAACGAGGAGGCCCAGCAGGACCGACACCGGCAGATCCCCGGGCCAATGCGCCCCGCAGTAGACCCGCGACCACGCCACGAGCAGCCCTCCGGCCGCGAGGATGAGCCCGGTGATCCGGTGGAAACGGAAGGCCACGGCCGCGAGCATGAAGACGTTGAGGACATGGCTCGAGGGAAACGAACGCCCGTGTTTTCCGGGGACGGATGCCTCCGCCACCTCCTTGATCACGGGCGGGTCCAAGACGTGGAGGATGCGGGGCTTCTCCGGGGAAAGACTGCGGACGATCGTGCCGGCGTGGACATCGCGGGGACGCGGACGCTTCACGAGTTCCTTCAAACCCTGCGAGACGAAGACGTCACCGACGAGCAGACCGATCACGACGCAGAGCAGAAAGGCGCACCCCCTCCCTTTACCGAAGGCGGCGAGGGATGCGGCCACCGCGATCATCAGCGGCTTCCAGACATCGAACGAGGAGAAGACCGGCAGCAGGTGATCGAGAAACGGGCTGGTCCATTCCCGGTTGATGAGGTCGAAGAGCATCGCGTCGTATCCGGTCATGCCGCATCTAGGCGGTGATCCGGTGTCGGTGAAAACACGGACATGCAACGATTTCGACAGGTCCTGGCACCCGCCGCAACCTCCCGTCTCAGGGCGCTCCCTTCGCCGCCGCCCTGGCGATGGCCTCGATCTTTTTCCGCTCCGCCTCACCGAGTTGGGCGAGCGGGTAATCGACGGGCTCCTTCCGACCGGACACGAGAAAACGCACCTTCCCGTCGCGGATGATTTCGACCGGACCGGTCGCGCCCTCGGCCGGAGCGAAAAAAGCGAGCAGCCGCGCCTCCATCGTTTTGCCCTCGAGATTGGCCCAGGCCTCCGCGGGAGTCACCGCAACGTACTGCACGATGACGGCACCCGACGACGGCGTCACCGCGGAGACTCCGGTGCCCGCTCCCGGGCCGCCGCCTTCGCCGGGATTGCGTTTCGTGACCTTGCCGGGATTCGGCGGCACGGAGAGCTGCGCGGACGCGGGAGCGACCGGTCCCAACAAAAGAACCCAATAGAACCACCACGCTCGGAACCCGGTTTTCATCAGGTCCGAGCGTAGCAGAAATCCCCGTGTTCCGGCAAGCGGGATCAGAGCACCTCGGGCACGGTGTAGGGGGCCCGATACTCGCGGGTGGCGAGTTTGTTCGCGGGCACATCGAGCTCTCCGTTGCCCTCGGCCCACTCCGTCTCCGGATTGAACTTGATCATCGGACCGAGGACGATGCTTTCCTTGGCGAGATCGACGCCGTTGCGTCCGAGATGATCGGCCATGGAACCGAAGCGGTCGGTGAGGAGGGCGTCGTCCTTGATCTTCCCGAGGATCTCATCCTTCTTCAGGGCCGCGCCGAGACGGTGCGAGATGAGGCCGGTGTGGCAGAGAGCGCTGGAAAGGTGCGTCTCCTCGCAGTCGGCGTAGAGCTGCTCGACCTTGCGGCTCTTTACCGCGGTGATGAAGTTCTCGAAAATGTCCTCGGTCTCGAGAGGTTTCGGAGCCTCCATTTCCTTGCCCTGGAGATCCTTGACCTTCACCTTGCCGCCCGCATCGGTGAAGACATAGCCACCCTCGCAGGCGACGACGACGGAGACGCCGCTCATGCCTTCGAACTCGTCGGGCGACTCCATGTTTTTGCCCCAGTCCTTCTGCGCCTCCTTGCTCTTGGGCAGGCCGCGGGTTTCGAAGATGAGGGGGGCGGCATCGTAGTCGTGCCAGACGAGCTGCGTGTTCGGCGTCTCGCCGTCGTCCTCGTAGCCGAGGCGCCCGCCGATGCTCATGGTGCGCGGGGCGATCGTGTTTTCGCCCAGATACCAGCGGGCCACGTCCATCTGGTGGATGCCCTGGTTGCCCATGTCGCCGTTGCCGTAGGCGTAGAACCAATGCCAGTCGTAATGGAATTTCTTCCGGCGGAGGGGCGTTTCGAGATCGGCGGGGCCGCACCAGAGATCGTAGTTCACACCCTCGGGGATGGAGCCGTTGCCGCCCTGTCCGATGGACTGGCGGGCCTTGTAGCACATGCCCTTCACATACTTGATTTTCCCGAGCTTGCCTTCCTGCACGAATTTCACGGCGGCCTGGATCGATCCGATCGAGCGGCTCTGGGTGCCGCCCTGACAGATCTTCCCTTCCTTGCGGGCGAGCTTCACGAGCTGGCGCCCCTCCCAGACGTTGTGGGAGATGGGTTTTTCGATGTAGGCATCCTTACCGGCCTGGATCGCCCAGACGCCGGCGAGGGTGTGCCAATGGTTCGGCGTGGCCGTGGCCATCACGTCGATGTCGCCTTTCTCGAACATCTCGCGCATGTCGGCGTAGCCTTTCACCTCGATCTTCTGCTTGTTCGCGGCGGCGGTGACGCGGGCGTCAAGGACGGCGGGATCGATGTCGCAAAGGGCGGTGAGACGCACGCCCTTCATGCCGGAGAAAGCGCTGATGTGCGATTGGCCGCGCCCGTTCACTCCGACCACGCCGACGCGGATGTCGTCGTTGGCACCGAGGACGCGGGAATTGGGCCAGGCGAGGGCGAGACCGAATCCGGCTCCGTATTTGAGGACTTTACGGCGATCGATCGTGGTGGGTTGGGTCGGGGTGTTCATGGAATAGAGTGCGAAATTACGAAAATTCGGCCGCAAGGGCAATCCCGAAGAATTCCCGCGGTTGCGGCGGCAGGCTGGCACGGGAGACGGGTGAAGAGGGTCGGATGGCGTGGTCAACCCTGTGGAAGTCCGCTAAATCGAAATTTTCGTCTTGTCTTTCCGGCGGGGTTTCGCAAAATCCGCGCATGATTTGGAATCGTTCGGTCCCGGGTAGCTCACGGCTCACGGCTCACGGCTCACGGCTCACGGCTCACGG
>JALRFZ010000586.1 GCA_023253615.1 Verrucomicrobiales bacterium
TGGGTTCGGGACGACCCGCATTCTTCCCGGCATCGGCGAAAGCCTCATCCATGCCGCGAACAAACTGGTGATCGGCTTCAGCGACATCACCGCCCTCCACGCGATCTGGGCCGAGGCCGGAGTGCGCTCCGTGCATGCTCCCATGGTCGCCGCCCTCGGGCGGGCCCCGGAGGAGATCCGCCATCAATGGATCGATACCGTCGAACATCCCGGCAGGGCGCGCTCATGGGATCTCTCCGTCCTCAACGGCAGTGATCGCGAGACCGGAGGGATTCTGACGGGAGGCAACCTCGCCGTGCTCGGAGCCCTCCTCGGCACCGAACACCAGCCGCGGCTCTCGGGACGCATCCTCTTCATCGAGGATGTCGGCGAGCGCCCCTACCGCGTCGACCGCGTCCTCACCTCGATGAAACAGGCCGGACTTTTCGACGGGCTCGCGGGATTGATCGTGGGTGCCTTCACCGAGGCCGAACCCGGTGCCGACGGCGTGACGACCGAAGACGTCTTCGCCGACCACTTCGCCAACGCTCCCTTCCCCATCCTGACCGGTTTCCCGGCCGGCCACATCGACGAAAACGTCCCCATTCCCTTCGGCGCGAAGGCACGGATCGCCGGAAACCGGCTCGAGATCCTGCCCACCGAAGCGGTCGATCTCACCTGACCGGAGCCGCCGGCGCCATCAGCGGAGCATTGGCGATCTGGACACGCGCTCCGTTGCCGACGATCTCGAAGAGGTCGATGATGTCCATCGATTTCATCCTCACACAACCATAACTCGCCGGCGTGCCGATGGTGCGCTCTTCGGGTGTGCCGTGGATGTAGATGTAGCGTTTGTAGGCGTTCGCGTTGTGCGATTCCTGCCCCTTCAGCCAGAGAATGCGCGTGACGATGGGATCCCTGCCCGGCGCGTCGGGAGGCAGCACTTCACCGGTCGGTTTGCGGGATTTGAAGACCGCGCCGGCGGGCGCGTCCTTGCCGATCTTCTTCGCGATGCGGAAGGCTCCGAGCGGCGTCTGGTTGCTGCCCTTTTCATCCCCGAGTCCGAATTTCGAGGTCGAGATCGGATACTCGCGGATACGGATGCCATCGCGGTAGACGGCCATGCGTTGCTCCGGCACGGAGATCTCGACGAGATGCTGGTTGTCGGTGGCGCACGAAGCGAGGAAGAGAGCGGCAGCGCTGCAGAGAAGGAGTCGTTTCATGGAAAAGTCGGGTCGAAAATTTACCCGCATTTTCCTCCGGACGCAACGTCCTCACCAAAGGCAACGCACCGCTCCGCACCACCGGCGGATTGCAAATCCGCCCCACATCCACCGCGCCGCCAATCAAGTGCCCTCCCTGCCCTCTATCTTTTACCTTTCACCTTCACACCTTTTACTCCCCCACCGAAGCCCTGCGCTCCCGCTTGCACGTCGGCTCGCAAAAGACGACTCTCCCCGCCATGCCACTCATCACCGGACAGACCCTCATCGAGGCCGGCTGGATTCCGGGTCCGAAGTTCCCGGCCCTCCTCGCGGCGGCAGCGGACTACGAGAGCCGCGGCATCCATGACGTGTCCTATCTTCTGAAGTTGCTCAAGCGCGACTTCGAAAAAGACGTGCCGCGCCTCCGCCTCCGCGACGAACCCGTCGCCTTCACCGAAGCGATCGAAGCCACCTGCGAGCTCGACGAAACGAACCTCGCCGCCGTGCGACGCTTCATGGGCCAACTCCTCCGCGTGCCCGTGATCGAATCGGGCGCGGTGATGCCCGATGCTTGTCCCGCCGGGATGGCCACGGCTACGATTCCCGTCGGCGGAGCGATCATCGCGAGGAATGCGATCCTCCCCGCGGCCCACAGCGCCGACATCTGCTGTTCGATGCACGCGAGCCTCTTCCGCTGCGGTGAAACGACCGCGAAGATGCTCGACGATCTCACCGCTTCGACCCGCTTCGGTTTCGGCGGACGCAAGGAGGAGGATCGCGTCGTGCATCCCGTGCTTTACGAAACGGTCTGGTCGAATCCCTTTCTCCGCGGCCTCGAGGAACACGCCGCGAAACACCTCGCTGATCAGGGCGACGGGAATCACTTCGCTTATCTCGGCAAACTGCGGGTGACACGTGGTTTTGTCAGGGCGCTCGATGAAGCCGGCCACGACGACATCGCCCGGGCGATCCGTGATGCCTCCGGCGACCGTCTCGATGATCCCGACGGAGACACCTTTCATTCCCTCGTCACCCACCACGGATCCCGCGGGCTCGGGGCCCAGGTCTTCGGCCGCGGCCACAAGGCGGCGATGCGCGAGACCGGCAAGATCGCCGACGGCATCCCCGATGCCGCGGCCTGGCTCGACACGACGACACCCGAGGGGCAGGACTACTGGGACGCGCTCCAATACGTGGCCCGTTGGACCAAAGCCAACCACGAATCCATCCATGCGCGTTTCCTTGAGCGCTCCGGCGCCATCCCCGTGACCGCCTTCGGCAACGAACACAACTTCGTCTGGAAACGCGGCGATTCCTTCCTCCACGGCAAAGGCGCGACGCCTGCATGGAAGGATGAAACCGGACGCCCCCTCCTCGGGCTCATCCCCCTGAACATGGCCGCGCCGATTCTGGTAACGCTAGGACGGGACAATCGGGAATTTCTCAGCTTCGCCCCGCACGGCGCGGGACGAAACCAATCACGCACCGCGACGATGCGCGAGTTCCGCAAGACCAAGGGCGACACCGACGAGAAAGCCGTCGCGCGCGCCGTCGAAGCCGCGACGAAGGGACTCGACATCCGCTGGTATTACGGCAAGCCCGATCTCAGCGAAAGCCCCGTGGGCTACAAACCCGCCGCCCAGGTCCGCGCACAGATCGAGCAATTCGGCCTCGCCGACATTGCCGCCGAGATCACCCCGCTGGGCTGCATCATGGCCGGCGACTCGGGACCGGCACCGTGGATGCGGAAGAAGGAGGAGCTGACGCCGAAACAATTGCGCCAGATCGAGCACCGCGCCGATCGCCGGAAAGATCGTCAGAAGATCCGGAAGTGGGAGGAGGGGGAGGAGCTGTGAGGGTCAGAGTTCTTGACCACGGATGAACACCGATTCACACGGATCCTGACGGTGACCCGAAGCCTTCTCTTCAGGATCATCCGTGTGGATCCGTGTCCATCCGTGGTCAAATCCCGGACCCTGCCGCCTAACAAAACACCGCCCAAGCCGCCGACCGGAAGACCTCGCTCCGCGGAATCTTGATCCTCTCCTGCATCACCCGTTCCGCACCCGCCTCTTCGAGAAGATCCACCGTTTTGCCCGCCAGCAATCGCGGAAGACGCGTACAGAAACGCACCCGGGGCTCGCGGACTTGTTTGATGTAACCATCCGCCTCCTCCAAAAACCCGCGACACACGCCGATCCATTTTTCGAAGACGGGAGCGACCTCGGCGACATCCGGCATCCCCTCACCGCTCCAACCCGCCGCCTTCAATTCATCGACGGGCAGGTAACAGCGCCCGCGCGGCAGATCCTCATGCAGATCGCGGAGGATGTTCGTCAATTGGAGGGCCTGACCGAGCTTGCGGCCGCTCATCAGCATGGCGGTGGCTTGGTCGGGAGCGGCAAATCGTTTCCCAAGAACGGTGAAGGCGGTCTTCGTCCAGTATTCCCCCACCGATCCCGCGACCCAGTAGGTGTAGCGAAGCAGATCGTCCCCCGTCTGACAGGCGAAGGGTCTGTTGCCGAAGGCCTTCAAATCCCAGATCTGTCCGTGCAGGATCGTGAGCAACACCTCGAAGAGATGCTCGCGTGGCGCGGCGTCAAGCGAGCGATAGAGATGGATCAATTCATCCGCCCGTGTCACGAGGACCCGCTCGCCCTCGTGCGACAATCGATCGGCGATCACTCCGGGATCTTTCTCAAAGCGATCACGATTCCCCTGGAGGATGAGTCGCAACTCCTCGAGCCACACCAACCGCTCCGATTCCGGCAACCCCGGCGCGTCCGCCAGCGTGTCACTGAACCGCGCCAGCAGATACCCCAGCGACACCGGCTCCCGCATCTCACGCGGCAAAAAGCGCAGGCTCAGGTAGAACGAACGCGAAACGGATTTGAGGAGTTCACTCTGATCCATCGCGCTCATCATGCCACACCCAAGGCCGGGCGACATTCCTGTCGCCCGACCTGCCGGGCCGTGGTAGCCGGGCGACAGGAATCGCAAAGCAGTGGAGATAGCCACCCGGAGGGTGACCGAAGGGCGAGCAACACGAGGCAATGTCGCCCCTCCTTGGACTCAATCTGATCCGCGGCAATCTCCATTCCTCTACTTTTTACCTTTTGCCTTCCCACCTTTTACCGCGCGAAGCGATCCGCCGCCTCGCGCAAAATTCGTTCGGTCGTTTCCCATCCGATGCAGGGATCGGTGACGGACCGGCCCCAGGTCATCGCGCTGCGGTCTTCGAGAATGGCTTGGCTGCCCTCGACATGATTGCTCTCGAGCATGGCCCCGACGATGTGACGATTCCCCGCGATTCGATGGGCGACGATCTCTTCGAAAACGCCCGGCATCTTGCGGAAATCCTTCGAGCAGTTCGCGTGGCTCGCATCGATCACGAGCGCGGGATTGACCTTGCCCATTTCAAGCTCCGCCACTGCCGCCGCGACCGACGCGGCGTCGTGGTTCGGTCCCGCATCGCCTCCGCGCAGGACGGTGTGGCAGTTCCGGT
>JALRFZ010000635.1 GCA_023253615.1 Verrucomicrobiales bacterium
TGGAAGGCCGGACTCATGTCCATGGCGACTTCTTTGATGGCCTCCGGGGAGGATTGATGCGCAGGGAGTTCCGCGGCGAAGGATTCGACCGTGGCGGCGTCCCTCCCCTCGGTCATGTAGAGAAGATTGCCGCTGTCCAGATCGGCGAAGCAGGTCACGTAGCGATGCCCCTTGCGGCGGCTCGTTTCATCCATGCCCACGCGAACGAGCTTGCTCCAGTTGGCGGCGGCGTGGGCCTTTTCGACGTAATGCGTCAGCAAGCGCCAGAGGCGCGTGTCCTGGATGCCGAGGGTTTTGGCCGCTTCGCTGACGGCCATCTCGCGGGCGAGCAACAGGGACCAGGCCTCGAAGAGAAGGGTGAAGCCGCTGCCCGGACGCGCCCAGGGCACCTCGACCTGATGCACCCCGCATTGGGAGCAATCCGTCCGCGGGACCGGCGCAACGAGTTCGGTCTCGTATTGCCAGAAGTTGAGATGGCGCCATCGCCGTTCACGGCGGTCGTGGATGCGGCTTTGCTCTCCGCAGCAGGAACAGGGGAGCTCCTTGGTGCCTTCGACGAGATCGACGGTCAGGGTGAGCTTTTTGGGCTTGCCTTCGAGGGCGCTGGAAGCCACCGTCCAAGGATGCGTGAGTGGAAGCGCTTGCGCGAAAAGTTGATTCGGGTCCATCCCAGACGAAATGCCCGCTCATGCCTCTTTCAACCGGCTTTTACCCCGGGTTCCACACAAAACAGCGAAGACCCTTGAAAAAGCGCCGCTCCATGGAGCAATACTGCGATTCTGAGGCTGGGGTGTCAAGGAGGGGCGACATTCTTGTCGCCAGACGATTCGGGCTTTGCGAGCCGGGCGACAGGAATGTCGCCCCTCCTTGGCTACGCGGTCATCACCCCGAATGCCCCCTCCGCCAACCTCGCCCCGTTCACCTGCACTTCGACACGGTGTTGGCCGGGGTAGTGCTTCCGGGTCGTGAAATCGCGGATCGTCTGGCGCTTTTCGAGCGAGACCGTTTCGCTTGGACCGAGCTCGAGCTCTTTCCATTTGAAGACCTTCTGCGAGCTCCCGCCCGATTGCTTCACGTAGTGCACGACGTAATCGACGAGGAGGCGCTGCGATTTCCGCGAAGTCGAGGTCAGCCCGAGGGAAAGGTTCACGGTCTCTCCGAGTCTGACATGGCTGGGCGAAACGACGAACGAATCGATCCGCACCTCGGCGGCTTCGCCCGCACCCAAGAGGGTCAAGGCTCCGGCATGACCCTCTTTGATCAGGGTGCGCAGGGCCCGTTTCGCGATCCAGGCGGTGTGGGGATGATCGCGATCCCAGGAATGGAGCACGGAGAGGGTTTTGTCAGGGTGATCCTTGGCGATGTCGTTGAGGTGGTTCGCGACGGATTTGCGCACGTAGAGACTCGGATCGGCCTTGAGATTTTCGAGGATGGGCAGGGCGGGCGAGGGATCGGTGATGAGTTCGGCGAGGTGGAACGACCACGGCAGACGCGGTCGGCAGCCTTCGCTGGCGAGGCGGCGGACGTGATCGTTGTCATCGAGCGACCAGCTTTCCATGACACGCAGAGTGCGATCGAGGTCGCGTTTGAGGAACTCGCGGATGGCGAACTCCGACGAACCGAAGGGCGTGAAAAACCTCAGTGCCTCCATCGAGGCGTCGAAGTCATCGTGACCGTAGAGACTCACAAAATCGGGCAGGAAGAGCGTGACGAACCCGTGATCGATCTGAGGGGCGAGTCGGCGGAGGACTTCGAGCGATTCCCCGTAGCCGAGCGGCAAGGCCTCGCGGGTCGCCTCGGAGGTGCGCCGGAGCCGCTGCATGAGAGATCGTTCGGCGAGACCGTCGAGAGTGAGCTTGAGAAACCGCTTCCGGTCAAAGCGCGGATGCAGCCCGCCGAATTGGCCGGCGAGGGAGCGGTAGCGGGCTTCGTTGAACCAATCCTTCAGGCTCGGAGCGGGGGTGGTGTCGTGGGGCATGGGGTTCAGTAGAGGCCGGAGGACCGGGGTTTCAAGCGGATCCGGCCACGGATGACGCCTTTCCGGGCGGAAAACCGCTTGTGATTCCCGGCTGATCCTCTAAATTTCCGCCCCCCGACCGCCGCAGGTGCTCCAAGGGCGGGAGGGTTTTTGAAACGGAGCAATGTCGGCAGGCCTAACCCAACCGAACAACCAACCCAAACCCAGTCATCATGCTACCTACCCTCACCAAAGAAGGTCAAGACCTCATGGCCTTGATCGATCAAAAATTCCACACCCACCGCGAGAACTCCATCGTGCGGGGAACCCTCATCGAAATCCGCCCGCAGGTCGTGGTCGTTGATATCGGTGCGAAATCCGAGGGGATCATCCCGATCTCCGAATTCGAAGACGAAGAATTTGCCGTCGGCGACGAGATCGAGGTGCTCCTCGAGAAGCTCGAGAATGACGAAGGCATTGTGGTGCTTTCCAAAGAGAAGGCCGCCCACAAGCAAAACTGGGACAAGATCGTCAAAGTCTTCGAAGACGGCGGTCTCGTCAAAGGCAAGGTCAAGTCGGTC
>JALRFZ010000636.1 GCA_023253615.1 Verrucomicrobiales bacterium
GATTCTGATCTTCGAGCGCGGGATGCCGATGTCCTCGTAAAATTTCAAGCGCTCCTCGAGCCAGTAGTCGGTGAGCCGCAAGCCGTCTTCGGGACGGCAGAAAAACTCGATCTCCATCTGCTCGAATTCGCGCGAGCGGAAGGTGAAGTTGCGCGGATTGATCTCGTTGCGGAAGCTCTTCCCGATCTGGGCGATCCCGAAGGGCAGCTTCACACGCGAAGAATCGAGCACGTTCTTGAACTGGGCGAAGATCGACTGGGCCGTCTCTGGACGCAGGTAGGCCTTCGTATCGCCCGCCGCTCCCAGATTGGTCTCGAACATCAGGTTGAACTTCCGAGGGGGGGTGAGTTCCCCTCCGCAATCAGGACAAGGATTCACCGGGCCAGTCTGCCTGAGTTGCTCGGTGGCGGCGAGCTGGGTGAAATACCACGGGTCCATCGGTTGATGGCGCTCCGCTTCCTCGATGATCCAGGAAACCACCACTTCGGGATTGCGCACCAAGGCGAGCCCCGGTGCGAGTGATTTCCCCTTTTTTTTCGCCCACCGGATCAGGGCCTCTCCATCCACGGAGACGCCGGCCGGATCCCCCGGCGTTTCCACCGTCATCGCTTCGGCAAGGGACTGCGCCCATGCCGAATTGGCGATCATGTCGCGGAGCTGGTCGAAGCGGATATGGCGCTTGCAGGCTTTGCAAGTGGACATTTCGTCCGAAAATCCATCAAGGTGCCCCGATGACTTCAGGACCGCCTCCAAGGTCAGAATCGATCCATCGAGCCCCACGATGTCGTCGCGCTCCTGCACGTGCTTCCGCCACCAGTATTCCTTCAGGTTGCGCTTCAGCTCGGCACCCAGCGGACCGTAATCCCAGCATCCGTTGAGACCGCCATAGATTTCCGCAGACTGGAAGATGAAACCGCGCCGCTTGCAAAGGCTGACGATCTTTTCCATCAGGACGGTGTTTTTTTCGGAAGCGGCTTCGCTCATGGCAGGGAATTGGGGGGAAATTTAAAAAGGGGCTCACAAGATAACCGCGGACTCCTTTCCGCAAGGGGAAAGTCCGGGACGCCCGCGGACAGCTCCGGAACAGGTCAAAGGTCCCCGAAAGCGGGATTTTCCCTTGACCCGGCCGCAAATCTGCGGACATTGCCCGCCCCGCAGGTCACGCCCCGGCCAGACGCCCCACGGCAACCACCTGCCCCCGAAACCTTCCAACGGATCCCAGCCATGTCCAGAGTTTGCCAAATCACCGGAGCGAAAGTTTGCACCGGAAACAAAATTCATCGCAGCGGACGCGCCAAAAAGAAGGGCGGGATCGGTCGTCACGTCACCGAAACGGTCAAGCGCCAATTCAAGCCCAATCTCCGCGACAAGCGCGTCTGGGTGCCCGAGCTCGGCAAATACGTCCGTGTCCGCGTCAGCGCCCGTGGCCTGAAGACGATCGACAAGAACGGGGCCTACAAGACGCTCAAGCAAGCGGGCTTGATCTGATTTCCCGGGTGTCGGGTATGTCTGACACCTTCCACGCGGCCGCGCCAGACGAGCTCGACGGGCTCTCTCTGGCGCGTTTTGTTTCCCGCCTCGGCGTCGAATCGGTTTCGCCGGTGACCTTTGTCTGGGACGGCCGTGGGCCGGTGTCTCCGCTCTTTCAACGCTGGCTTGGAGAGCTCTATCGTCCAATCCTCGCCCACGCTCTGGTCGAGGTCCATCGTCTCTCCATGGCCTACCGGCTCGATGAAATTGCCGCGATCGACCGTCGTATCGACACCTTTCTCGATGTCGGCGCCAAAACCCGGAGCCTCGCCGTCGCCAAGGCTTTTCTAGAAGGAAAAGACCGGATGAAAGCGAACCGTGAATGGTCCCGCTTCGCCGATCACGTGGCCAAAGGCGAAACGCCCGGTCACACCCCCACCCTGTTCGCGCTCCAGGCCGCCCTCTATCATCTGCCCCTCGCGCCGACCCTGGCCGCCTACGCGTGGTTCGAACTGGAGTCGGCCCTTCCCGGTGGGTACCGCGACCTCGCCGGCACACGGGAGGAAGTGCTCGATGCCTTTTCCCTCGCCCTGCCCGAGGTGCGGGTTGCGGTGCAGAGCGTTCACGACGAATTTGACGAAGGCGCCCCGAAGCTGCGCGCGATCTGAACCCCGCCTTTCCCCGGATGATCCCGGATCTCGACGAAATCACCATTACCGAAACGGAGACGCTGACGGAGCATGACGCCCCGTGGAATGTCATCGTTTACGACGATCCCGTGAATCTGATGAGCTTTGTCACGCTGGTGCTGAAGCGCGTCTTCGGCTACCCGCAGGAGAAGGCGGAGGCGCTGATGCTGGAGGTGCATCGCAA
>JALRFZ010000001.1 GCA_023253615.1 Verrucomicrobiales bacterium
GCACGGGGAGACGACCGATGAACTCGGCCTCGAAGCCGAAGTCGATGAAATCCTGGGTGATGGGCTCGCGGGGCCCCTTCGACTCCACCGCGGCAGGCTCCTCCGTATTCGCGACAAACCCGATCGGCCCCTGGCGGAGACGGCGGTCCATGATCTTTTCGAGTCCGGAAAAAGCGCCGCTGACGATGAAGAGAATGTGGCGCGTGTTGATCGTCTCACGGGTGGGCTTGCCCCCGTTGCGGCTCATCTCGAACATGGCCTGCATCTGCGACTGCATGTCCTGCGGATTGCGCACGGGCACCTCGGTTTCCTCCATCAGCTTCAGCAGGGTCGTCTGCACGCCGCGTCCGCTGACATCGCGTCCCCCGACATTCGAGGCACTCGCGATCTTGTCAATCTCGTCGAGATAGACGATGCCGTATTGGGCGAGCTCGACATTGCCGTCGGCCTTGCGCACCAGCTCGCGGACGAGGTCATCGACGTCGCCGCCGACATAGCCGGTCTCGGAGAATTTGGTGGCGTCGGCCTTCACGAAGGGCACGCCAATGAGCTCGGCGATGTGTTTGACGAGGTAGGTTTTTCCCACGCCGGTCGGGCCGACGATGATGACATTTTGTTTCGCAAACTCGACCCGCTTGGCCTCGGCCGGATCGGTCTCCGCGAGCCGCTTCAGATAGGCGGCGTGGTGGTAGTGATCGCACACCGCGATGGCGAGGGCTTTTTTCGCCTCATCCTGCCGGATCACGTAGCGGTCGAGGTGGTCCTTGATCTGGCGGGGGATAAGATCGAAATCGAGCTCGGGGGAAAAGGCCGCATCGCTGCGCAGATCGTGATCCTCGCCTCCCGCGGCCGGAGCCTGGCCGAAAGGCGATCCGGGCTCGGTCATGGTGGTGAAGGAAATGTTGTCGCCGAAACTCGAACGGAGGAAATCACCCAGCTTGCGCGAGATTTCCTCGGGATCGGGAAAAGGAATCTTGTCGTCGTCTTTGCCTGGCATTTCGTGGAGGTTACGATCCGACGAAGCCGGGGCGATTACAAGTTCCCGGTGATTTTCCAGCGGCGCGGTCAGCGCAAACGCTGCACGAGCGACCAACGTCGGGCGAATTCGGGATCGACGGCGGCGAGTTCGCCGGCCTTCGCGGCGACGAGGTCCCCTTGTCCCGTGAACAGCCCGAAAAACAGGATCGACTCCCAATCGCGCGAGGTGCTGCCGGTCAGGGGAGGCAGCACCTGCATGCCCGCCTCGATCAGCCAATCGGGAGCAAAATCGCCGAGATCGACTTCATTCGGCCCGAAACCCAGATCGATCACCAGCGCCTCCGTGGTCGCGGAGGTGATCGAAGCCTCCAGCGGCTTGCCGGCGCGGCGGCGGATGACGCCCTCGTAGGGTTTCAAGGTGAATCCCTCGGCGAGCCGCGAAGGGAATTTCGCCGCCTCCTCGCTGCCGCGGACGAGCTCATCGCGGACCGCGGAGACGAGCGGGGTCGAGAAGGTATCCTCCTTCAACCTCACGGTGACGGCGGAAAAAAGCAGCGTGTCCGTGTAGGAGCGCAGGGAAACGACGAGCGCCTTGAGCCGGTCGAGCTCGGCCTGCTCGGCGGGGCTCGGCACTGCATCGGCAGGTGGCGCCGGGAGAGCGGCCGGTCCTGTCACCGGCCCGGGTTCCGGTGCCGCGGCTTTTGCGGCGAGTTCGCGGATCTCGGTGATGCGATCGAGCCGTCTCTTCACGACGCGGGGCGCCGCGCCGCGGGTCCGCAGGGCATCGACCGCTTTTTTCAACGCCGCAGCCTGCACCTCGAGATCCGTCGCAGCGGCCGAGGGATTGGGGAGGGATTGGAGCAAGGTCCAATCCTCGAGAAACGGCTTCACCGTTCCCTGCAACAGACCGAGCCAGGGAAACTCGCCCGGCACCACGGTACCCGAAAAACGGCCTAGAAAATCCGCCCCGGAGGCGAATTGGCCCGCCTGCCAGTTTTTCAAACCCGCCGCGAGCAGGCCGAGCGCCTCGATCGAATCGGGCGAAAACGCCGCCTCATCGGCGGCGACCGGGAGGGGATCGGAAAGGAAAGCGGAAGCCCGTTTGAGAAAAGCGATCGCCTCGGCATTGCCCGCCCCCTCCTCCGGGCTCAGATCGAGGACGTAGGCGTAGGATTCCCTCGCGAGAGCTTCCTCCCCTTGGAAAAGCTGGATCGTTCCCCGGAAAAAGTGGCTCCAGATCCGCGTCGAGGCGGGTGCCCCCTGATCCGCGACGAGCCGTGCGAAATTCTCCTCCGCTTCGCGGAAGCGCCCCGCCGCGAACTGGTCGCGGGCGGTGTGGAAAATCGTGGTGATGGTCTGGTCGCCGACACTGATGACACGCTCGCCGCCACCGATGGTGAGGTCGCCCTCCTCGGCGGTGTCCCGACCGCTCATCGCCAGGACGATCACCCCGGCAAGGGCCACCAGGGCCGCACCACCGATCCCGGCGAACATTCCGACCCGCTGCTTCCGGGTGCGTCCGCGTCCGGCTTCCTCGATACCGAACTGCCGTCGCCGCACCGCCTCGATCTGGGCGATCAGCTCATCGTAGGAGGCCACGCGATCCTCCGGACGGTAAGCCATCATTTTTTCAACGAGACGGATCGTCGGCTTCGAGAGTCCAGGGGCCGCCGATTTGAGGTCGACGGTGTTCTTCTTGATCGCCTTCAATTCGTCCATCGACGAAGTGTTCGCATCGAAGGGAGGTTTGCCGGCGAGGGCGTGATAAAGCGTCGCGCCCAGGCTGTAGATGTCGCCGAGAAAGGTATCGGGCGCCCCTTCGAGCTTTTCCGGGGGGACGTAGAAAGGCGTCGCCCAGAGATCCTCCGAGAGATCCTCGCCCCCTTGTTGCAGGGCGAGACCGAAATCGACGAGTTTCGTCGTTCCTTCGCCGGTGACGAGCATGTTCCCCGGCTTGATGTCGCGGTGGATGAGCTGCTCTTCGTGCGCCGCCCGCAATCCGCGCGAGACATCGAGCGCGATCCCGAGCACCTCCGCCTCGGAGATGGCTCCCTTGTTGGCGATGAGCTGCTCGAGGCTGATCGCCTGCAGCAGCTCCATCGCGATGAACAGGTAGCCGTGGTCGCGTCCGACCGTGTAGACCTTCACCACGTTCGGATGGACGATGGACGCGGTCAGCTTCGCCTCGCGCTCGAACATCGCGATGAGGGATTCATCCCGGCTCAGCGACTGGTGGAGAATCTTCAAGGCCACCTCGCGGCCGAGATTCCGGTCGAGGGCGCGGAAGACCTGGCTCATCCCGCCCTCGCCGAGCGGGCCGGTGATCTCATACTGCCCCATCGTCGTGCGCACCCGGATGACTGCGGCGCAATGCGGGCACTCGATCTTCGCGTAGGGGGCGAGACCTGACACGTCGAGCGCCTTGCCACACTCGGGACAATGCATCAACAACGGGGCATTTTCGGCATTCTCTTCCATCCAGCGATCGCTCCGGCACTCAATCGACCGAAGAGCGGCCAGTGTATCCGGACGATCTCCGAGGTCCAGACAATTCAACCGACAGCCGCGCTTTGCTTCGAGCACCCTGATAATCACCATAACCACCCCAAAGGCTTGCCTCCGGGGCGTCCCGGCATTACTCTCTCCCCTTTCCACCCCATGTCAGCAGCACCGGATACCGTCGCGATCGGACCCTACCGCCTGGGCGGCGCACGTCCCCTTTTCATCCTCGGTCCCTGCGTGATCGAATCGGCCGGGTTCCTCCATGCCGTCGGTCCGCGCGTGAAGGCCATCGCCGAGGCCGCGGGCGTCGATTTTGTTTTCAAAGCCAGCTACGACAAGGCGAACCGCAGCTCCGTCAAATCGTTCCGGGGCATGGATTGCGAGGAAGGCTGCCGTCTCCTCGCCGAGGTCGGTGCGGCTATCGGAGCCCCCGTCACCACCGACATCCATACCGCCGAAGAGGCCGCCATCGCCGGAGAATTCATCGACATCCTGCAGATCCCCGCCTTTCTCTGCCGCCAGACTGACCTCCTCGAGGCAGCC
>JALRFZ010000069.1 GCA_023253615.1 Verrucomicrobiales bacterium
CGGGTTTGCCGGTTCTCAGGAGCTCCACGACTTGAGCCTTGAACTCCTCGGTGTATCGTTTTCGGGTCTTGGTGGCCATCGTCTTCATTGTGGTCTTGGATGGTCCAAAAAGCTAGCTCACCTCAGACAGGGCCTTCGAGAACTACGTCGGCAAGTGTCCCGTCGTCGCCTTCAACTCGGACTACGACTGGAACCAGGTCCTTATCCCGGAATGGAAGCGGCTCGGGATAGAGGCAATCGGCTCGGCGGGCTTCTGCGCCTACAAGCTCGCGCAACGCCTCCTCGACCCGGTCCCTGCCGGGAATTGCAAGCTGCAAACCCTTCGCCAGTATTACCGGCTTCCCGAACGTGGGGCCCACTCCGCCCTCGGTGACGTGGAGACCGTGATCGACCTTCTCCAAAATGTGCTGCGTCCGCTCGCCGAGCGACGCGGGCTCAAGACTTGGCAACGCCTGTGCGATTACACCGATCAGGAATGGTATGCGTCGCGGATTTCCTTCGGGAAGTTCAAAGGACGACTCTTTTTTGAGGCGACGACCGATCCGGATCTGATGGGCTGGCTCAAGTGGCTCGCCGAATCGTCGAACGAACGGAGTTCCCGCATGGGGCGCTGGTATCTGCGCCAACTCGAATCCGGGGCGTCCATCGGAGACGTCGCCATGCTCGACCTCGGGACTCTCGAGGGCGGCGGCGCGGTCCAGGCAGGTCTGGTGATCTTTCAGCAGGCAGAGACCGAACAGTACCGTCGCCTCGTCGAAGCTGCCCGTGCGAGGCTTGCTGACCTCGAACTTGAGCTCGGAGTCGAAAAGGCGAAAATTGATACGATCAGGGCACGGCTTTTCACCGCTCTGCGTCCCCTCTACCAGGAACGGGACCGGATTCGGATCCAGGTCCGGTATCGCCGCGAATACATCGATCGCCTCCTCGCAGAGGGGGAAGAGGCCGCCGCATCAGCAACCGAAGGATTCGAGAGGGAAACCACGGAGAATGATGCGGAATACGATTCAACGGCCTCGGCCCTGAGCGGGAAGCGGGAACTCAACGAAGAGGAGACTTCACGGCTCAAGGATCTGTGGAAGAAGCTCGTTCGGATGTTCCACCCCGACCAATACGAACAGGACCCCGAAAAGCGTCTCACCTACGAACGCCTCACCCAGGCAATCAACGACGCCCGGGATCGGGGCGACATCGAGCTGCTCGAGAGCATCGCGAAAGATCCAGACACCTTCATGCGGCGGCAAGGTTGGGCATCCGTGGATTTCGGCGGCGGCGACGGACTCCGCGAGCTGCGATCCCTCTACGTGCATCTCCAGAGCCGCATTTTCGAATTGATCGAGGCCCTGGACGATCTGCGGGGCAGTCCCGATTACGAGCTCCACGGACTCGCTGAGGCGGACCCGTCGGTCATTGACGAAGTTGTGGGAGCCCAGCGGGAGGAACTCATGACAGAAATTCGGAACCTTCGCTTCGAGGCCGACCGACTCTCGTCCGAAATTGAGGAGCTCGTCGGCGAGTCGCCGTTTTGAGGGGAATCGGTGATTAACGAATCGACTCGGACGCTGCAGAACAGTTGCAAGCAGGTCCACCCACGGGCATTATCGACTTTTACATTCGGGTGGGAGGACGTAGCCCGCGCCCGTGAACCCGAACGCGACCCCCATCCCCATGCTGCCCGGCCCTATCCTGATCATCAACGCACCCGGATGCGAACGTCTTTTGCGGATGCACACTCTCTCCTCCAGCAACTCGATTGGGGCGACTCGCTGGTCCGATGGGAAAATGGAAGGTCCAATGATGTCGAATGAGCCTTTACTGCGAAAGAGTCCAAGCGAAGGTGTGATATTTTGGATTGATCAGATCGAGGAAGTGGGCCAATGGGACTGGTTTGGCGGAGAAGCGGAACCGGATGAATGGAAAGATCTCGAGTTTGTGGCGAAACTAAACGAGGAAGATTACTTCCGGGCCTTGGCCACCGGAATTGCCGGAACCACGAAACAGCTCATTTGCCTTCGACGAGAAATCTGGTGGCTGGGCAACGATCCCATCCGGCGGGGGCTGGCTGACGGTCTCCCGGGCCGACACCAGGAGAACCTCCTGGCGTTGTTCGATCTGCTGTCCGGGGACGATCCCACGGAGCGATTCGTTAAGCTGGAGGCGCTGCGTGAAATGGGACGCCTTGACGAGGCGAAGGCCATGGTCGTAGAGGGATTCCCCGCCGAAGCGAACCCGGCTCTGCCAGTACTACGCCGACTGATCGAGGAGGGGGAGACGCGGGTGGCGAAGCTTTAAAGAGGTAATTTCCAGAGCGAGAGGGCCTTGTGAAAAGACTACCAAGTCTTCGCGGAAGGAGGCTATACGGTTGAAATCAAGCTCCCCCACACCGCAGATTCTGTATTTTTTATTTAAGTTGGCTGCCAATTGCTGAGCGAAACCAAGTTTTCGTAACGTTCTCGGATTTTCAAACCACCTCCAGCACTCCGACACGGCGGACACCGGGGATGCCGCCCTCCACGAGATCCTGATAGAGTGAAACGAGCATCTCCTTCAGTTGATCAAGAGTCTCACCCTGGGTCCACTGATCGGGATATTCATTCAGATATCCAAGGAACCCGCCTTCGGGCGCTTCCCGATAAGTGAACTGAAGGGTGGTCATGGGAAGGAGTCTAGTCCAGTGCGATAGACGGGTCAATAAACACCCTCGATCACCTTGCCGGTCAATGCTCCGAAGGGGCGCACATCGCCGACCCCGTCCCACGCGTATTTGGCGTGCGGCTTGCGGCGGATCGCCTCGTCGCGCTCGAGGAAGCGGGGCATGAAGAACTCGTGCGTCAGCGTGGTCAGTTCGACCCGGCCGTATTCGCCGTATTCCTTCGTGATCTCGGTCTTCTCCGGATCGACGATGCGTAATACTGCGCGCGGCTGCGGGGCGTAGTAGGTGACGCTGTAGTTGTTCGCTTTGAGTTCCTCCGGAATGGAGACGGCCAGCCCCATGAGGGTGTTGCCATAGGTGGGCACGAACTGGGCCTTGTCCTCGAGCACTTCCTCCTGCAGGAAACGGACATACTCGGGAGTCATCGAAGTGCCACCGCAGAAACAGCCCTTGATGCCATGGCCGGCGATGGAGATGCGCTCACCGATGGAGGCGAGGAGGCGCGGAGTCGTGAAGATACATTGGATGTCGCGATGCTTGATGATCTCCACGGCCTGCTCCATGACGTGGGCCTGATAGCGCTCGGCCTCCTCGAAGGCCTTGCGGGCGATCACCTTCTTCACCCAGCGGGGGTCGCAATCGACGTGGTAACAGCTGCCGCCGCGGAAATTCGCGAGGTGCTCGACAGCGAGACGGAGACGGCGCGGACCGGTCGGCCCCACCATGATCCAGTTGCCCCCCTTGGGGAAAAACTCGTCGCTGAGCTGGTGGGAGAATTGCTCGTAGTCGTGTTTGTAATCATCCCACCCGACACGCTGTTTCGGGAGGCCCGTGGTGCCCCCGGTCTCGAAGACATTGAAGGGGCGTCCCTTGAACGCGTTCGGCACGAAGCGCTCGTTCTTCTCGTCGCGCAGCCACTCGTCCTGGAAATGGGGGAATTTCACGATGTCCTCGTAGGTCTTCACCTCTTCGCGGGGATCCCAGCCGGCGCTCTTCTTCCAATCGAGCCAGAAGGGGCATCCGGTTTCATCACTGAAGTGCCACGTCATCATTTCGCGGACACGTTCGTCGAGTTGTGCTTTGGCTTCGTCAGCGGTCATAGGTCTTTTAAAAAAGCGGTTCCGAGGAGGGGGAGGTTCAAGAGGGTTGGGTGCCGCACCGGACAGGGTCAGGTCCGGACCGGAAGATCACACGAAAAACTTACGAATCGTCTCCTCGCCCGGTTTCCTCGTGAAGAGCGAAACCACGATCAAGGTCACGGTCGAGACCGCGACGATGACGGCCACCGGCATCATGCCGAAGACGAGCATCTCGTCGCTCGCGGCCCCGGCGGGTTTCACGGCGATGATGTCGCGATAGAAAAGGACGCTCCAGACCACAACAACGGAAAGGATGCTGGCGACGGCGCCCGCCGCGGTCGTGCCCTTCCAGTAGAGCGCTCCCACGACGAGCGGAAAGAGCCCTGCGAATCCGCTGAAGCACCACACGCCGAGATCGAAGACGTGCGCGCTGTTCATGAGCCAGAGCGAGAGCGCGTAGGTGATGCCCACGACGAAGAGGATGAAGGCACGCGCGATGAGGATCTTCTGCGCGTCGGTGAAGCGGTCCGCCCCGTATTTCCGCACGACGATGTCGTTCGTGAACATCGTGCCGAGGCACATGAACTGGGAATCGAGCGAGGACATGATCGCCGCGAGCACGCCGGCCCCGACGAGCCCGGAGAGCACCGGCGAATGCACGAGCTGGCCCACCATGCGGCCGAGGACGGAATTCGGCGACTGGCCTTCCCCGAGAGGACCGAGGTAGGCGGCGGCCCAGATCCCGATGAGGATGCAGGGCAGCCAGACGATCATGATGAAGACCGGGTGGGCGACGACGGTAAGCTTGAAGCTCTTGGCACTCTTCGCGGTGAGCCAATGCTGGAACAGGTGCGGGAACATCCCGACGGAGAGCGGCACGAAGCAATAACTGAGGAACTCCAGCTTCCCGATCATTCCCTCGCGCGAAGCCCTGGCCGAGGCGAAATCACTCGCCAACACGCTCTCGCTCGCGGCCTTGAGCCCACCGAGGTTCTTCGAGATCATGTAGAAGGCGATCACCCCCGTGACCATGAAAACAATGGTCTGGAAGGTATTGGCCCACACCGCGCCCCGGAGTCCGCCGAAGAACACATAAAAGAGCACGATGAAACAGATCACGGCACTGCCGAGCCACGGTGGAATCCCTCCGTTCAAGGGATGCGGCTGCCCATTGGGCAACGGCGGCATCGGGAAGGCGTCGGGAAAGAGCCCGGCCGTGGTCGGTTGGATGAATTTCCCGGCGGCGATCACCCCGACGAGCAGGTAGGGAATGACGAGGAGGACGAGAATGGGGAAGAGCAGATAGCCCAGCCGCGGCGACTCGAAGCGATCGCGGAAGAACTCGCACTGGGTGAGGTAGCCGTGCCGTTTCCCGACGGCCCAGAGCCGGATGCCCACGGCGAAGAAAACCGCCGAGTGGATCAGGCCCGACCAGGAGGCCATCAACCCGTAGACGCCGACACCGGTGGTGTAGGCTTTGGCGGTGGAGCCGACGATGGCGAATCCCGTCATCGTCGTGCCGAAGATCGACATGAGCAGAAGGAAGGATCCCACCGATCGGCTGACCACGAAATAATCGGAGCTGGTGCCCTTGAAAAAGCGGCTGCTCAACAGGCCCAGCCCGATGAGGAGGGAGAGATATCCGACGAGGATGTAGAAGGTCGTCATTTCAGAAAGGGAAAAGGAAGCGATGCGCCGTGGTCGTCACTTCCCCTCCCCCTCGTCCGCCCAGGCCTCGATCCGGTGCGGCCAGGCGAAACGGTTCACCGCGGCCCAGAAGAAGGCGACGACGATGGAGAAAAGGGCGTGGTAGCCGAGTCCGGCGGGCATGAAGCCCAGCCAGAGCGTCTTGTTGTCCCAGTTCCAGCCATCCTGGTGCAGGATGGCGAGAATCACGAAGACCGCGATCGCAATTTTGGTGTTCATGTCAGGGGATCGCGTGGTTCTCCCGGGGCGGCAGGGGAGAGCGCCCGCGTGGAGCGGCGTCTTCCGCCGCGCCTCAGGGCTGGCCGTAGGCGTAGAGGTGGGTCTGGGTCATCACGTAAAGGGTGCCATTGGCCACCACGCAGGTCGAGTAGATCGGTGCGGGATAGCTGATCGTGGCGATCTCCTCATACTCCTTGCCGGCCTTCAGCACGACGAGCTCGCCATCCTCGTTGCCGAGGAAGACCTTGCCATCGACGACGAGGGTCGAGCTCCAGATGTGGGAAAGGGTGTCGTGCTCCCAGTACTTCTCGCCGGTCCCGGCGTCGAGACAAAAGAGTCGGCCGGAGTAGTCGGCGATGTAGACGAGACCGTCGGCGACCGAGGGCGTCGAGATGGAGCGGCCCACCTCCTTGAACTGCCAGACGATCGCATCGTCTCCGGTGCCCTTGGAGGGATCGATGCAGGTGATGGCGCCGACGCCTTCCCCGTGCTCGGGATCCTGGCCGATCACGGCGTAGACCTTGTTGTTGTAGACCACGGGCGAGGAGATGATCTCCGAGGGTCCGGGGTAGGTCGCGTATTTGATCGGCTCGCCCTTGTCGTCGAAACGATACTCCTTCGGACAGCAATCGACCTTCCAGAGCTCCTTCATCAGATGGAATTCCTCGTCGCCGTCCTTCTCCACGTCGAACTCGTTCGCGTGGAAGCCGTAGGTGTAGCCGTCGCCGGCTCCGAAGATGACGGTGGGCACGCCGTTGATCTCCGCGTAGGCCGGCGAAGACCAGTTGCAGTGCATGATGCGCTCGCTGATGCCGCTGGCTTCCTCGCCGACGAGTTTGCCGGTCTCCTTGTCGAGGGCGATCAGGGTCGGGGCGGTCGGGGCGGGGATGTTGATGTGCGACCAATCGACCCCGTTCGAGGTGCTGGCGAAAATCTTGTCGCCGGCGAGGACGACGGAGCTCGAGGTGATGTTGTGCGGGAAAACGCCCAGCTCGGAACGGATGTCGTAGCCCCAGACGATGTCGGCGCCTTTTTCACCCTTCTCCACGGGCTCTGCCGAATCGAGCTTCTCGAGTCCGCCCACCCAGTATTTTTTCTCATCCTGGAAAGGGCCGTCGTTGCCATCGCTCATCCCGTAGATGTCGAGACAGATGATCTCGCCGCGGTTGGAGACGACGTAGCCGTGCTTGCCATCGAGGAGGATGGAGGAACAGATCCCGAGGTATTCCCAGTCGGAGACCTTGCCGGCCTCGAGCTTTGGCACGGAGAACTGCCAGTTGAGCCCTCCGGTCTTCTCATCGAAAGCCATGACAATGCCGTAGTCGCCCTTCACCGCCTCGATGCGGGGCTCCTCGTTGTTCGTGCCGACAAAGACCTGCCCCTGGTAGATGGTGGGGGTGCCGTAGGCCTGCGATCCCAGTTTGGCGACCCAGCGGGCGCCTTTCGCACCGACGATCTCGCCTTTGTCGTCGACCTCACCGGAAGTGATGTCGATGGAGATGTTCTTCGCGGGCGAGAACATGTTCTTGCTGCCGTCGCGCCCCCACTGGAGCCACTCGCCACCGCTCGGATCATCCTCGGCGGCATAGACCTTGCCTTCGACCTTGGCGTCTTGAGGCGTGACGGAGGCACCCTCCTTGGGCGCTTCCTTCGGGGCTTCCGCCGGAGCGGCGGCGGGAGCCTCGGGAGCCGCGGGGGCCTCCGGGGCGGATTCGTTGGAGCGCTCGCAGGAGACCGCGAAGAGGGCTCCGGCCGCGGTGAGGGCGATGAACGTGTCGGTGGATTTCATGACTGGGAAGGGATGCTGGGGTTCGGTTGGCGGAGTCCTTGGATCAAAGCATTATTCGTTCGGCGTGATGGTCAGGTTGTCGATGAAGACCATTTTCTGCGCCTGGGGGGCGAAACCATAGACGCCGGGAGCGCCCATGGGGTAGGCGTTCTGGTGTTCGGCCTCGAGCGTCCAGGCCTCGGGCTCCGGATCGCCTTTCTTCCAGGCCTTGGCACGGATCACGCCGGATCCGTCGGCGGCCACATCGACACGGGTCTTGAGGGTATACCACTGGTTCGCCGACACCGGGAAGGGTGCCGTCTTGTGGAAATGCTCGTGGTTCGAGCTCACCTCGAGGACGTTCGAGTTGCCGACGAGGGCGATGATGTAGCGCTGGTTGATGAGACCCACCACCGACTTGATGCGGCGGTTGCCGTCCGTCATGACGTCGGCCTGCACCGTGTAATTTTTCAGGTTCGGATCGCCGATGAAGGTGAGTCCGCGCTGGAAGAGCACGGAATCGAGCGTCTTGGCGAGCACCTTGTTGCCGTCGAGTTCACGGATGTCCCACTTGAGGCGGGCCCCGATCCAGGGCAGCGGCGGATGGCCGAATTTCACCTTGTCGAGAGGATGCTCCTCCGGCAGCTCGAAGCCCTCGAAATCCTGCGTGTAGGGCAGCTTCTTCGCGACGCGCCCGCGGAGAATGCCGCTGAGCCCGTCCGCGGTCGCCTTCCAGGCACCGGCCGACTCCTTCGCGTCCTCCGCGGCCGAGATCGTGTTGTCGTTGAAGGAGGCGTCCATCGTCGACTTCACCCGGGCCGTCGGGGGGATGAAGGTTTCCCACTGCACCTGATCGACGGTGCCGACGTGGTTGCCGGCGGCGTCGAGGGTGCGGAGCTTGACGGTCTGCGAGGTGCCGGGGAAGACGAGCACGTCCGCCGGGACGGGAAGAAGCTTCGCGGGAGCCCCGGGCGTGGGCCGCTCGACCTCGGGAGCCTTCGCCCACTTGATGGCGGTGTTCTTGATCTCGAAGGCATAGAGCTTCTCCGAGGTGTGGACGTAGACGCGGCCGTTGCAGATCATGGCGGAGCCGAAGCAGTTGCCTTCGAGCTGCAAGCGATGCAGCATCTTGGGCTCGGCCCCGGTCACGTCGATCACTTCCAGCTCACCGGGCGAGGTCGTGACGTAGAGCTTTCCATCGGCGTAGACAGGCGACGCGAAGAGCTGCTCGTTCGCGAGCTTCAATTCCCAGAGCACCTTGCCGGTCTCGGCATCGACGCAGACCATCTTGCCGGTCTTGTCCATTTGATAAACCTTGCCGTCATGGACGAGCGGGGAACAGTTGAACTGTTCGAAGGTATAGCGCCACACCTCCGCGTCGGCCCCGAGCTTCGGCGCGCCACCCTGGCCTTCCTCGACCTCACCGAGCTTCTCATCCAGCTCGGTGGGGAAGCGGATCGCGTAGAGGCGGCCCGTCTCGGTGGTGTCCATGTTCTCGGCGCCGTGGATGCCGATGACGCGATCCTTGTAGACCACCGGCGAGGCGTTCACCCCACCTTTGGAAACCTGGAAGCGCCAGAGCGGCGTGCCGTCGCCCACGTTCACGCAGACGATGTTGCCGCAACCCGTGCCGGCGTAGAAGACGCGGCGACCATCCACCGTGGCGAGGAAGGGCGTGCTGAAAGAGCTGTCCTTCAGGTAGGGCGGGCCGACCCCCGGGGTCGAAGACCAGAGCAGCTCACCCGTGTTTTTATCCATCCCGAAAAAGCGGTCGCGGGCCGGACCGTCGGCACCCCAGTAGCTCGTCACCCCGCGGACGATCGCGATATCCTCGTCGATCACCACCGCACCGGCGCGACCGTTCGGGAAGGTGAGACGGCCGAAGCGCTCGACGAGGGAGTGATACCAGATCGTCTTGCCATCGGGATCAAAACAATAGACCTCCCCGTAGGTGTTCATCAGGAAGATGTTTCCGGTCGCCGGATCCACCGTCGGCGAGCCGATCGTGTAGCGGCTGTAGGCCGTGTCGGACATGAAATCCTGCGTCTCAACCTCCCAGAGAACCTTGCCGGTTTTCTCATCGCGGGCCTGGAGGACTTCCATCACCTCCGCCCCCGAGCCGCGGTAGCCCCACGAATAGAGGCGTCCGTTGAAAATCACCGGCGTGCCACGGCCCGCGATCTCGTCCGTCCACAGCGGCGTCTCGTTGAACTCATACCCCTCGTAGCTCTCGAGGCTGACACCCGTCTGCAAAGGCCCGCGCCAGTTGGACCAGTTCCCCTGATGGACGTCGGCCTCCTGGGCCGTGAGGACTTGGGTGAAGGCGAAAATCGCAAAGGCGAGACGGGTCAGGCGTTTCATAAATGGGGGGGAGTCCGGCAAAAAAAACTACGGACTCGAAAATAAAGAAGGGTCAAGCAGGTGCAAAAGGAATTTGCGCATTAATCGCGTAAATTAGCCAAACTTATGAATCTCCACGAGCCGAGCCGTCACCCCTCCCGGTTTCGTGGATTTCACACCAATCGCATTAGCTCCGCTTATGGGGAACGCCGTCTTCTCGCCAGATCGGGCGAAACATGTCACAATCTGGCGGGAAAAGAGCCAAGAATCGTGTCGATGCAGCTCGTGAACAAAGAGTCCGGGACGCCCGGAGACGCAGGCGGAGATCCCCGCAACGGGGATTTCTCCAGCTTGGTGCGCGCCCATCACCGCGAGTTGCTCGTCTACGCCACCGCCCTCACCCGCGACACCGCGACCGCCTGCGACATCGTGCAGGAGGCCTTCATCGTCGCCTTCGAGAAGCGCGAAGTCTTCGACGTGACAAGGGATTTCGCGACCTGGATGCGTGGCATCGTGCGGAACAAGTGGCGCGAATGGCTCCGCAAAAACCGCCGCTACGATCTCGGCGATCACGAGCTCGCGCGCATGGACGCCGACATCGCCGCCTGGCAATCGAGCCGGGTGCGGAACGAAGTGCCGCTCTTCGACGCCCTCGAAGCCTGCCTCGCCCGCCTCCCCTCATCCCTGCGCGAGACGATCCAATCCTATTATTACGAAGGCCGCACCGGCGATGAAGTGGCGGCCCGTCTCGACGTCGCCCCCGCCGCCGTCCGCAAGCGCCTGCAGCGCGCCCGCACTCTTTTGAAACAGTGCCTCGATCACAAACAAACTTCCGCTCCCCCTTCCGAAGACGCATGAACACCGAACCCGACCCGATCGACTATTCCCCCGTCTCCGCCGACGAACGCTGGATCGATGCCGCCCTGCGCGAGCACGCCCGCCTCGGCCGCGACGGACAGGATGAGGAGCTCATCCTGCGCATCCTCCGGGAGACCGTGCATCGCCCCACCCGCTCCGCCGCCCCGGTCACCGCGTTCCGCGGCCGACTCGCCCTCGCGGGCCTCGGTGCCGCCGCCGCCGCCGCCCTCGCCCTCGTCGTGCTCTCGCGCCAGCCCGTCGCCACGGAGTCGAGGCATTCCGACGAGCTGCGTTTCGTCGTGCGCATCGCCACGCCCTCCCCGGATCCCGCTCCCGTCGCCGCCGCCACCTCGCCGCGCCCTGCGGCGAGCCCGCCCCGCGGGCGCCTCGACATCATCGCTCCAGACGCCCCTGCGCAGCATTCCATGGGCGGCACCGGCGCCGGCGAGTTCGAGCTCATCACCGAATTCGGCCCCACCTTCGCCTCCCTGCCCCGGCAGACCGTGCGCCAGGAATCCCTCCGCATCACCGCCGATCGCGGCGAGACCACCCCGGAAGGTGTCACCTACGTGGGCAACGTGATCGTCGAGCACGCCCAATTCCGCATCGAGGCCGAGTCCGTCCAGGTCCCGGCTCCCGGAGGAGGCGCGCCCGATCCCGCCGCCCCGCTCCAGGCCAGCGGCGTCCGCGTCGTGCAGCCGCACCTCCCCTGCACCGCCGAGGCCCGCAGCCTGCGATTCGATCCGCGGGATGGCACCCTCGTCCTCTCCGGCGTGACCCGGGTCGAGACCGAGCGCGGCGAGCTCGCCCGTTTCGCACCCGGAGACCGGCTCGTGCTCTCCGGCACCGGATTCAGCGTTGAGACCGCGCCCGTGGAGCGCTACGCCGATCCGGTCCTGAAGACCCGCTGAAAAAGCGGCCCGTCCGCGCCCGCGGTCAGTCGAGCACCTTGATCCGGATGTTCCGGTACCAAGTCTTGTCCGAGTGATCGGTCAGCATGATGCGGCCTTTGCCGGGGGCGAAGCCCGCCTTGTCCTTGAATTTGCTGGCCGCCAGATTCGCCTTCCATTCGGCCGAGTTCGTGTCCGCCTCGCCGACGAGGTCACCGTTGAGCCAGTGCTGGATCTTGCCATCCTTCACCACGACCCGGCTCCGGTTCCACTCGCCCGAGGGCTTCACCTGGGTCTTCGCCGTGGGCGCCTGGATGTCGTAGAAAGACGCCGTGAGCCGCTTCGCCCCGTTCTTCGAATCCGGGTGTTTCTGATCATCGAGCATTTGGTACTCGATGCCCAGCCACTCCTTGCCGCCGACCTTCGTCACCCAATACTTGAGGCCGTTGTTCCCTCCCTCCGCGAGCTTCCATTCCCACTCGAGATCGAAATTCACGTACTCCTTCTCCGAATAGAGATTGCCGCCCTTGCCATCGAGCCGCAGTTCCCCGTCGGCGATGCTCCAGCCTGCGCCCGGAGCCGCTCCCTCCGCCCCCGTCCAACCCGCGAAGGTCTTGCCGTCGAAAAGAGAGACGGATTCACCGGCAACCGCCACCAGGACCAAAAAACAGAACGCGAGTGCGAAGAGAGGGAGTTTTTTCATGTGGGCGGGAGATTAGCGCCACCCCCACGACGACGTCAAGCCCGCGGGCGCGTCACTCGCCGTCCTTCTCCTCCGCCGCCTCGTCGCCATCGTCCTCTTCGCCGCCCGGGACGACCCGGCGGATCGCCACCTTGTCGATGCGCTGGCGGTCCATGTCGACGATCTCGAATTCGAACTCGCCGGCGGAAAAGGCCTCGCCCTCGTTCGGGAGGCGGTCGAGACGATGCACGATGTAACCGGCCAGGGTCTGGAAAGGCTCCTTCTCGGCCTCGGTCAACACCGAGAAGCCCGGGATCTCCTCCTCCACCGTATCGATTTCCAGGAGACCGTCGGCTAGCCACGCATTCTCCGCCGTCACCCGGATGCCGGGGCGATCCTTCTGGAAATCCCCCGGCCGCAGTTCACCGACCACCTCCTCGACGAGGTCCTCCAGCGTGATCAGTCCGCGCACCGTGCCGAATTCATCCGCCACCAGCGCCGCTCCGAGGCGGGAATGGCGCAGCGTGTCGAGCAGCGAGAGGGCCGACTGCGTCTCCGAGACGAAGAGCGGCTCCACACAGACCTCGCCGAGCGGACGCGGACGCGGGGTCGCCAGGTTCGCGAAGAGCATCCGCAGCGAGATCAGACCGATCACCGAATCGCGGTTGTCCTCGTAGACCGGGAAGACCGTCTGGTTCGTCGCCGCCACCTGCGGCCAATAAGTCTCCGGCGCCGCGTTGTGCGGCAGGAAAAGAATGCGCGGACGCGGCTGCATCACCTCTTCGGCGAGCACCTCGCGCAGGTCGAAGACCCCCTCCACCATCTCCGATTCCTCCTGGTGCACCGTGCCCGTCACGATGCCTTCGCGGAGGATCACCTCCACATCCGCGACCGAAGCCCCTTCCTCGCCCTCCGGCCGTTTGCCGAAAAGCTTCAGCACCAGCTTCGTGCTCAATTCCAGGAACGAGACGAGCGGCTTCGTCACGATCGAGAGCAGCTCCATCGGCTTGGCCATGGCCGAAGCGATCGCCTCCGGGAAACGCAGGGCCAGCCCTTTCGGCACCAGCTCGCCCAGGATCAGCGAAAAATAGGTGATGATCACCACGACGAGACCGAAGGCGATCTCGTCGGCGCGGGAAGCGACCCACTCGATGGGCACCTGCGAGAGCAGCGGCGTCAGATAAGGCGCGAGACTTTTTCCTCCATAAGCCCCCGCCAAGACCCCGATCAGCGTGATCCCCACCTGCACCGTGCTGAGAAAACGCTCCGGATTCTCGCCCAATTTGAGCGCGAGTCTGGCTCCCTTTTTGCCCGCATCGGCCATCAGGGTCAAGCGACTGCGGCGCGCGGAGATGAGAGCGATCTCCGCCATCGCGAAGACTCCGTTCAGCAGCAATAAGGAAAAGATGACGAGAATCTCGATCACAAAGCCTCTATTTCTCGCCTCACTCCCCGTAAAGTCAAGCGTCGACCCAGCCCCGGATCAGGAGCCCCCTCCCCGTCCACCTCCGGTCCGCCCGTTTCGCGATCTTGCCGAAGCCATCCGGAGG
>JALRFZ010000156.1 GCA_023253615.1 Verrucomicrobiales bacterium
CGAAGGGTTTGCCGCCCTTGATGCGGGGGAAGGCGATCGTGCTCATGACATCGCCGTTGTCCTCGTCGAGACCGGCGACACCGCTGACGCCTTCGAGGGCGGACTTCGCGGCCTGGGCGCAGCTCGCCTTGATCAGTTCGAGATCGTCGGGATTCGGCGCGGCGCTGCGGGCGAAATAGCCGCTCTTCTGCACGAGCACCTTCTCGGCGCCGAGCTTGTCCTTGAGGCGGGCGGCGAACCAGTTCCCGACGTTCACGGAATCGAGGCGGTAGTGGCCGAAGGCATCCTTGGCGGGCTCCTTCCCTTCGGCGATCATCTCGGCGATGATGTTGTCGAGACCGGCGCCTTCGCTGAGGAAGATGTTCACGCTGTCGTTGCGGTCCATCTCGATGTTGAGGCGGTCGATCTCGGCCTCCATGTCGATCTCCATCTCGGGGACCCAGACGGCATCAACGTCCCAGCGGATCTGGTGGAGGAGGGCCTCGGGGAGCCAGTCATACTGGTGGAGGCTCTCATGATAATCGTAGGCGGCCCGTCCGGTGAGCCACCCGCAGTGGCGTCCCATCACCTCGTGGATGATGAGCTGGCGCGCGCTCGTGGTGTTTTCGTTGGCGACGTTCTTGAAGAAACGCGCGCTCTGATGGGCCGCGGTCCAGGCTCCCAGGGTCTGCTTGATCGGGAAAACGTCGTTGTCGATCGTCTTGGGCAGACCGACGACGGTGAGGTCATAGCCGTTCTCGTGGAGGTAAGCGGCGAGGTCGGCGGCGGTGGTGTTGGTGTCGTCGCCTCCGATCGTGTGGAGGATGTCGATCTTGTCGTTCTTGAGGCGCTCGGCCGCGACATGGAGGGGATTTTCGCCCGGCTTCACAAGGCCGCGCTTCGTGCAGTCATCGACGTTGGTCAGTTTCACCCGGCTGTTGCCGATCGGGCTGCCGCCGAAGTTGTAGAAAATCGACGCCTTTTCGCGGACCGCCTTGGGGAAATGGTAGGACTTTCCGAGGAGCAGTCCCTGATAACCGTTGAGGTACGCCATCAGGTCGGCCTCAGGGGCGAGCTGGTTGTATTGCTCGATCAGGCCTCCGATGGAGGCGGAGAGACAGGGCGCGATGCCACCGGCGGTCAGGAAGGCGATTCTCATCAATTCAATAGGGTGCTGGGATGGGCGGGGTTTCGACGGCGGCACCTTCCAACGATTCGCGGCGAAGTCAAGACGGGGGAACCCGGCACCGAGGCGTCTCGAATTTTTACTACAGATAGATTAATTATTGATAAATATTGATCTTTTTGTTACACTTTGTTAATTCTCATTTTTCTCATGATTCGAGTTCCATTCTTTTCATCGTCCGAAGGTCGGATCGCGCGTGACCAACGCTTGGCGTCCGTGCCCATGGAGTCTCCCACGGCCGCCGAGCTGGGGCGGGGTGAGCGGCTCGAGGCCCGCCTCGAGGCCTTGGAAATCCGTCTCATTTCGCATGCGGAGGAACTGAAGGCACAGATCGCGGGACGGGTGATGCGCATCCAGAGCCGGCTCGAACGTGCCTTGCGTCCATTCCAACCTGAATCCGAGCGCGAACGGGGCGAGCGGCAAGCGGACAACGTCGTGGAATTCGGCAAGGAAGGGGAACAGGTGGTGAAAGAGGTCGATCACGAATTGCATGCCCGCAACGCGCGCGAGGCGATGCTGGAATTGAACGAGACACTCCGGGTGACCCGCGAGCATCTCGAATCGCTCTCGAGCAGCATCGAACGGATGCGGGAGTCGTTCTCGGCGAAGTGATCGGCCTTCGCCGCGGAGTGAAAGAAGGGAGGATTTGAAATCCGCCCCACCTCTTTCCAAGGGCGACCAGCATAGGGCGGAATGCAATTCCGCCCTACAATCAAAGAGGGCCAAGTCGCCGAGGTTTCCCCGGACTTCCGGATTACGAAAGTTCGGGAAGAAAGCCTTCGCCTCACTTCTTGCTCGTCTCGACCGCTTTCTTGAGCTGATCGAGAGCGGCTTTCGTTTCAGCGGCGACGGCAGTGGCTTTTTCCGAACTCGCCTTCAGCGCTTCGGCGCGCTTCGTCGCTTCCTCGACGGCCTTGATGGCATGATCGAAATCCGTCTTGGCCTGGGCGGCGCGTTTGGCCGCCTCGGTCGCGGCGGCTTCCACCTCGGTGACGGCCTTCTGGAACATCGGGTCCACCGCCGGTTTGGCGGGAGCCGCGGCAGCAGGGGCCGGAGCGGGCGCAGGTGCCGGCGCCGGGGTCGTCGTGGCCGGTTTCGGAGCAGGGGCCGGAGCCGGGGTGGCGGGTGCGGGCGTGGCGGGTTTCGCCGCGGGGGCGGGAGCCGGAGTCGTCGGTTTTGCGGCCGGCGCGGGAGTCGCCGGAGCCGGCGTGGCCGGTTTGGCGGCAGCTGCCGGAGCCGCGGGCGCGGGAGTCGCCGGTTTGGCGGCGGTGTTGGCGGCGGTGTTGGCGGCGAGGGCGGCCGGCTGGGCCTGGGGTTCCTTCCACCCGGTGTTGATATCGATCCCGGGAATCGCGGCGGCGAGTTTGGTGGCACCGGCGTCGGTCACCTTGGTCTGCCAGACGAAGACCTTCTTCAGATTCTTCAGGCCGGAAAGCTTCTCAAGGCCGGCATCGGAGACCTGCGTTCCGTAGAGATTGAGGTATTCGAGATTGGTGAGGCCCTTCAGCGAATCGAGTCCCGCATCGGTCACGGTGGTGTTTTCGAGGTGGAGACGGGTGAGGTTCGTCATTCCCGCGACATGGGCGAGGCCCTTGTCAGTCACCTGGCTGCGGGCGAGGTCCATCCACTTGATCTGCGAGGCGATCGGTTTCAGCTCGGCGAGCTTGTCATCGTTGAATTCCTTGCTCACGTTCAGCGCGCTGAAGCGCAGCTCGGGAGTGTCCTGGGCGATCGCCATGAGCGAGGCTCCCGTCTTTTCGACGCGGCCGATCGTTTCCTGCACGAGTTTTTCCATCGCGGGATCGACCTTCGGGGCGTCGGCCTTCGCCACGGTGCTTTCCTTCGGTTTGGGAAGGTTGGCGAGAACGTGGTTCGCGGCGGCGAGGGCTTTCTCGTCGGGCTTCAATTCGGCGACGGTTCCGGTCGCCTTGGCACCGCTCGTGATCCAGAAGGCGAGGAGGGCGGTCTCCTGCTCGGTGAGCTGCTCCTTGTCCTCCGGCGGCATGTGCTCGTCGTCGTCGAGCGGCAGGTAGACGCGCTGGAGCAGCGGACTCTCATCCACTTTTCCGGCCACGACGGAAGGACCCTCGTTGCCACCTTTGAGAATGGCGTCGATGGAGATGAGGCTGAGTTTTCCCTTGGGCTTTTCGGCGCCGTGGCAACTGTTGCATTTGGCCTCGAGCACCGGAGCGACGAGATCCTTGTAGAGCTGGCTCTTGGTCGCGTCGGCGTGGGCGGGCAGGGTGGTGAAGGCGGCGGCGAACAGGAAGCCGGAGAAAAGGGATCGTTTCATACCGTTGGGGGATGGATTCTAATAAACTCACTAAAACTAGGCCGCTCCGGAAAGTGAAATCAAGTCACAATGGGGTAGGTGATCGCGGCGGAAATCGCGCGTGATTCGCTTCCTCCCCGGGCTTTTCATCCATAAATGGAAGCGGAGGTGATGGAGGCCTTGGGGGGGGACGGGTTCGTGAAACTCGTCGCCGCGTTTTACCGTCGGGTGCGCGTGGACGATCTGATCGGCCCGATGTATCCGCCTGACGATTGGGAGGGATCGGAGAAACGGCTCGCGGACTTTCTGATTTTCCGTTTCGGAGGATCGGACCGTTACATCCAGGAGCGCGGTCATCCCCGGCTGCGGATGCGGCACATTCCCTTCTCGATCGGCGAAGCCGAGCGCGACCGCTGGCTCGAGCTGATGGGCGGGGCGATGGATGAGGTGGGTGTCTCAGGAGAGGCGCGTGTGAATCTGGGCGCGTTTTTTGACCAGGTCGCCGACTTCATGCGCAATCGGGAGGAGTGAGTCACGAATCGTAGCGAAGCGGAGATGGACGGAGCGCAGCGAAGTCAATCACGTGTCACGGAAGAAAATCGCTTTCTTGTTCGTGGGTTTTTGAAAAGTTGAACGTTATGTGAGGTTGTAGCACTGAGCCCCTGCCATGAAATCCCTTACGCACTTCGCCCTCGTTCTCCTCGCGACCGCGCTTCCGGCCTTCGCCCAGAAAAAGACGGTGGTCCAGTCGACCAATTACCCGCTCCACTACTTCGCGGAGCGGCTCGCCACCGATGCCTTCGAGCTGAATTATATCGTCGATCCGGAGGTCGATCCCGCTTTCTGGAAACCGGGCAAGTCCGATGTCGGGGCGTTTCAAAAGGCCGATCTCATTCTGAGGAACGGGGCCGACTATGAAAAGTGGATCAAGCGCGTGTCGCTGAAAACCTCGCCCCAGGTCGATACCTCGAAGGCCTTTTCAGCCAAATTCATCAAGACGAAAGGCAAGGAACATCGTCATGGAGACGGCACGGTCCATTCCCATGCCGGGACCGCTTTCACCACCTGGATCGATCTTTCCCAGGCGGCGATGCAGGCCGAGGCGATCGCCGCACGCTTCAAGCAGGCCCAGCCGGATGCCGCCGCGAAGATCGATGAGAACCTCGCCGCCCTGCTCGCCGATCTCTCGGAGCTCGACGGACGTCTCAAGGCCTTTGGCAAGGCGTGGGGCGAGAAGCCGCTCGTGGCTTCGCATCCGATCTACCAGTATTTCGCGCGGGCCTATGGACTGAAGATCGAAGGCATCGAGTGGGAGCCGGAGATGGAGATCAAGGATTCGGACCTGGCCGGTCTGAAAGCCATCCTCGCCAAACATCCAGCGACCTGGATGATCTGGGAAGACGCGCCGAGCGAAGCCAACATCGCCGCCGTCGCGAAGCTCGGATTGAAAAGCGTCGTCTTCGCCCCCTGCGCCAATCGCCCCGCCGAGGGCGATTGGTTGGCGGTGATGAAGGCGAACGTCGAGCGGCTGGAGGCGATGTTGAAGATGTAGCCGGCCTCACTGAGGCCGGGTCGTGGGCCGAGGGACGTCCGCCCCGGGGTCACGGAACCCGGTTACAAACATCGCGGCGTCGTCACGCGATGGCGCGGGTGATCCTCCACCGCTCTTTCCGCTACTCTTTTTCGATGAACCGCCACCGCACCCTTTCCCGCCGCCGCTGGCTCGGCACCTCGCTCGCCGCCGGGGCCTCGTTGCCGCTGCTGCCCGACGCCTTCGCCGCAGGCGATTTCCGTATCGCGCCCTTCCGCTACGATGTCACCCCGCCGACGGGGCATCCGCTCTGCGGCGGGTGGATCACGCCGGTGAAGTCGGTCGATGATACTCTCGAGGCGATCGGCTTTGTCCTCCTCGGGGCGGGGGATCCCATCGTGATCTGCTCGGTCGATTGGACGGGCTTGCTCAACGACGCCCACGTGCAATGGCGCACCGCCCTCGCCGAGGCCGCCGGGACCTCGCCTGACCGGGTCGCGGTGCAGTGCGTCCACCAGCACGACGCGCCTTTTGTCTGCCTCGAGAGTGAGAAACTCATCGCCGAGCAGAACGCCGGGATGCAGATTATCGACCTCGCCTTTTTCCGCGACTGCCTCGAGCGGGGCAAGGCGGCGGTGAAAGAGGCGCTCCCCAAAGCCCGACCGCTCACCCACGTCGCCGCTGCCGAGGCGAAGGTCGATCGCATCGCCGGGAATCGCCGTATCGCGATCGGTCCCGATGGCAAGGTGACGAAGATGCGCGGCAGTGCCTGCAAGGATCCCGAGCTGATCGCGATGACCGAGGGACTTATTGATCCCCAACTGAAGACTGTCGCTTTTTACAGCGGCACGGAAAAGGTCGCCTCGTGCCACTACTACGCCTGCCACCCCATGAGCCACTACGGACAGGGCGCGGTCAGCAGCGATTATCCGGGGCTCGCGCGGAAACGGCTCCAGGCGGCCGAGCCGGGTTGCACCCACGTCTATTTCACGGGCTGCGCCGGCAACATCGGGGCGGGCAAATACAACGACGGCTCGCCGGAGGCCCGCATCGAACTGACCGACCGTCTCCACGCCGCCATGGTCGCGGCCTCGGCGAAGCTGGCTCCCGTGCCGCTGACGAAGGTCGGCTGGTCGACTCATGATCTCCTGCCCGAGGTGAATCCGGCGTTCACGGAAGCCGGGGAGTTGGCGAACGTCCGCAATCCGCAGAACGCGCCGGCCAACCGCATCCGCCCCGCGATGCGGGTGAGCTGGATCCGCCGGGTCGCGGCGAAGCAGCCCATCATTCTCAGTGCCCTGCACCTCGACGGGATCACTCTGCTGCATCTGCCGGCGGAGAGTTTCGTCGAGTATCAGTTGCGCGCCCAATCCCTCGCCCCGGGGCGCTTCGTCGCAACGGCGGCCTACGGCGACGGCGGCACTTGGTATGTCCCGACGAAGGAGGCTTTTCCCCAGGGCGGCTATGAGGTGAGCGTGGCGAACAGCGCGCCGAGCATGGACGATGCCTTGAGCGCGGGGATGCGGGAGTTGCTGGGGAAGGCGTAACCGGAAGTCGGAAGTCGGAAGTCGGAAGCCTGCGGCATCTATCTCGGTCCTCTGTAATTCCGCGTTTTCCGTGTATTCCGTAGGCCGCCTCTTCTCGGTTCGATTGCGGTGCCTCCACCGGCTCACTCCAACAGCTTCGCCCGCTCGATCGCGCGCATCATGCCTTTGGCTTTGTTCACGGTCTCCTGATACTCGCTGGCGGGCACGGAATCGGCGACGACGCCGGCACCGGCCTGGACGTAGGCTTTGCCGTCCTTCAGGACGACGGTGCGCAGGGCGATGCAACTGTCGTGATTCCCGTCAAAGCCGAAGTAGCCGACCGCTCCGGCGTAGGCACCGCGTTTCGACTTCTCGAGCTCGTTGATGATCTGCATGGCGCGGACCTTGGGACTGCCACTGACAGTACCGGCGGGGAAGGTGGCGCGCATCACGTCGTAGGCGCTCTGGTCGCTGCGGAGGCGTCCGCGCACGTTCGAGACGATGTGCATGACGTGGCTGTAGCGCTCCACGATCATGAATTCGCTGACCTCGACGGAGCCATATTCGGCGACACGACCGACATCGTTCCTCGCGAGATCGACGAGCATCACGTGCTCGGCCCGCTCCTTCGGATCGGCAAGGAGCTCGGCGGCGAGGGCCTCGTCCTCCTCCGGCGTTTTGCCCCTCCAGCGCGTCCCGGCGATGGGGCGGATGCGGATGCGTCCCTCGATCGCCTGCACGTGGACCTCGGGCGAGCTGCCGACGAGGGCGAACTCGTCTCCGAACTGCAGGCAGAACATGTAGGGCGAGGGATTCACGTGCCGCAGGGCGCGGTAAAGGTCGATGGGACGTCCGGTGAAGTCGTTTTCAAACCGCTGCGAGGGCACGACCTGGAAGATGTCGCCGGCGAGGATGTATTCCTTCGCTTTCAGCACCATGCCCTCGTATTCCTCGCGCGTCGTGTTGCTGCGCACGGGCGACTCGGGCGGCTCGGTCATGAGCGGGAAAGGGGAGAAGGTACGCGGCTTGCGCAGCAGCTCGATGAGTCCGTCGATGCGCTCGCGGGCCGCGGCGTAGGCGGTCGCGGCGTCGGGGAAGTCGTCGGTGCAGAGATTCGCCACGACCTGGAGCTTGCGGAAGCGATGGTCGAAAATCACGAGGGTCTCGGTGATGACAAAAGCCATGTCGGGCAGACCGAGCCCCTCATCCGGAGGCGCGGGCACGGTGGGTTCGAAGAAACGCACCATGTCGTAACCGATGAAGCCGACCGCCCCGCCGGCGAAGA
>JALRFZ010000292.1 GCA_023253615.1 Verrucomicrobiales bacterium
GTCGATGTGTGCCCCCACCATCACCGCGGGGTTCGGATGCGGACCGGTCTGGCCCGCGGACAAAATGCCGATGACATTGCGTCCCGTCCGCGTCTCCTGGTCGACGTCGATCGTCGCGGTCAGTTTCGCGTCGGGGATGTCGAAACCCTGGATCATCTCGCCCTTGTCGAGCGCTTTCTGGATTTCGGAGAGATCCTTGCCCGCGGAGGTGACCAGCTTTTTCGCGAGCTCGGTCGAGATGCTGATCGCAGGCAGACCCGAGTCGGCGTTCGAGGCGTCGAATTCCATCGGCACCAGTTCCTCGCGCACCTCGGTCTCCGGCCCCGTCACGTAGATGATCCCGGCGGCGAACTTCCGGCGGGCCAGCGTCGCCTTGTGGCGGAGGCGCGAGTAGCGCTGCATCTGTTCGCGCTGCTCTTTCGGCATGTCTTCGGGCACGTAGCGCAACACCATCACCCACTTGCCCTTCACATCGAGGTGGAAATAGCTGGTATAGGATTCGCCGCCCTTGCCATCCGGGATCTCGAGCCCGTATCCCGCGAAGACGATCCCCGAATCCTCCAGGGTGCCGTTTTTCGCGAAGGAGACCGGGCGCCATTCCTTGTCCACCACGGGCTTGAGCGTCTCGCCGCCGAGGTTCAGGGTCATCGCGTTGTCCTTGCCGACGGCCACGCCGGCGGTGAATTGGAATTGCTGGAAGTAGGTGCCGTCGTCACCGCCCGGCTCGAGCCCCCATTTCTTGAAGTAATCCGCCACGTGCGCCGTCGCCGCGATCTCGCCCGGGGTGCCGGTGAGACGGCCGCCCAATTCCGGAGAAGCGAGGTATTCGAGATGCGCCCGCAGATCCGCTTCCTCGATCGCCGGCTTCGTTTCGAAGGCCGCGACCGGAGCCGTTTCGGTGGTTTTGTCAGGAGCCGCGGTCGTCGTCTCCGGAACCGCCCCGCTCTTCTCCAGCATGGCCAAAGCCGCTTCGTGATTCCACGATGCCAGGAAAATCTGCGACTGTTTGGCGGGGGTGCGGTTGCTCGTCCAGGAAAGCGTTTTCCCATCCGGCGAAAAGACCGGCAGCCCGTCGAAACCGGCCGTGTGCGTCACCCGCACCGGCTCTTTTTCGCCCTTCGCATCGACCAGGTAGAGCTCGAAATTGTCGAAGCCGTGTTTGTTCGTCGCGAAGACCAGGTATTCGCCGCTCGGGTGGAAATAGGGCGCCCACGACATCGCGCCGAGCTTCGTGAGCTGGCGCTCCTTCCGGTCGGCCAGATTCATCGCGAAGATCTCCGCGACGAGGCCCTTGCGGTCGAAACGGCGCCAGCAGATTTCCTTGCCGTCGGCGCTGAAGAAGGGACCACCATCATAGCCGTCGGCGGTGGTGAGGCGCTCCACGTTCGTTCCATCGGCGTCGGAGAGGTAGATCTCCATCGGGAACTTTTTGTCGAGCTTGAACGCCTTCTGATCTTCCTCGCTCATCGAGCCGTCGTAGGCCTGGCGGTTCGAGGCGAAAACGAGCTTCTTCCCATCCGGCGACCAGGCGCCCTCCGCGTCGTAGCCTTCCGTCTTCGTCAGGTTCTTGTATTCGCCCGAGCCCGGCACGGTCTCGTAAATGTCGAATTCCGCGTCGTAGTCCCACGAATACTTCCGCGCCGTGCCCGACTCACGCTCGGCGTATTCCGCCTTCTGCCGGGCCTCGGCCTCGGGATCCCCGTGGGTCGAGGCGAACATCACCCGCTTTCCGTCGGGGTGGATCCAGGCGCAGGTCGTCTTGCCCTTGCCCGTCGAAACGCGCTCCGTGTCGCCCGTCTCGAGATCGAGCAGGTAGATCTGGTAAAAAGGATTGCCTTCCTCCCGCTCGCTCTGGAAGACCATCTTCGTTCCATCCGCGGAAAAATACCCTTCACCCGCGCGCAACCCCTCGAAGGTGAGCTGCCGCGTCCCCGAGAGCAGTGCCGCCTCCGCCTTGGCCACCGCCGCCGGATCCTCCGTCGCCTCCGGTTTCGCGGACTCCTGCGCCACCAGCACCAGCCCCGCGAGGAGCAGACAGGGTGCGGTGAAGGACAATACCCTCTTCAGTGACGGAGAAAAACGGATCGAGGTCATAGGAGTAGGAATCTGAATGGGTCGGGGGATCAGGTCAACGAGGTTACGTCGCGGATGCACGGTAGATTGACGGTAGATTGCCCAGGCGCAAACGTGTTCAATCTTCGTCTTCGTCTACCAACTCATACTCATACTCATCTCCCGGTCGCACCCTGAGCCCACACATGGAGGGGAACGCCAACCCGCACGCGCTCGCCCCCACCCGTCAACTCCTCCGCCGTTTTTGAGTAAGAGTAGGAGTATGAGGTAAGAGTAAGAGAGGAACACCCTCAGCACGCCGACTTTTCACCTTTTACTTTTTACCTTTTACTCCCCCACCGGCACTGACCGCGCCCTGCATCGCCTCTGCCATGACCTCCCGCTTCGCCCCCAGCCCGACCGGCCAGCTCCACAAAGGCCACGCCTTTTCGGCGTTGACCGCTTTCGCCCTGGCCCGGCGCTCCGGCGGCCGCTTTTTGCTGCGCATCGAGGACATCGATCCGACGCGCTGCACGCGCGAAAACGCGGAACAGATTTTCGAAGACCTCGCCTGGCTCGGGATCGAATGGGAAACCCCCGTCCGTTTCCAGAGCGAACATCGCGCCGACTTCGCCGCCGCGGCCGACCGGCTCGCCGCCCGGGGGCTGCTTTATCCCTGCTTCTGCACCCGCAGCGACATCCAGCGCGAGATCGAACGCGCCGGCCACGCCCCCCACGGCAGCGAAGGCCCGCTCTACCCCGGCACCTGCCGCCGCCTCTCCGGCGACGAACGCGCGGCCCGCCTCGCCGCCGGCACGCCCCACGCCCTCCGTCTCGATCTCGAAAAGGCCCTTTCCCTCGCCGGACCCGGACTCACCTGGACCGACACCCATCAAGGCGTCCAGCCCGCCCGCCCCGGACTCCTCGGCGACGCCGTCCTCGTCCGCAAGGACATCGGCACCAGCTACCACCTCGCCGTCGTCGTCGATGACGGGCTCCAGGGGATCACCGACATTGTCCGCGGCGTCGATCTTTTCGAGGCGACCCATCTCCACCGGCTCCTTCAGGAAATGCTCGGACTGCCCGTGCCCCTCTATCACCACCACGGACTCCTCACCGATGCCTCGGGCAACCGCCTCGCCAAGCGTGACCGGGCCGTCACTCTGAAAAGTCTTCGCGAAAGCGGCGTCCGCGCCCGGGACCTGAAAAAGGAGCTCGGATTCCCGGAAGACTTCGCGGTCTGAACCGGACTGCTGCCGGATACCGCCGTGATTCCTTACTGGACATCTTTGCCCGGCTGGGTCAAAAAAAGAAGCATCCCCTCAATCTTGTCCCCCCCCGAATCCCATGAGCTTCCGCCTGCCCCACGAAGACAGCCCCCTCGACGCCCCGCCCCTCGCCGACATGTCCGCGATTCTCGTAGTCGATGAAGATCCGGCCTTCCAGCTCGGTTTGAAGACATTTCTCCGCGAATACGTGGGATTTGAAAAAGTCTTCACCGCCCGCAGCGGTCAGGAGGCGCTCGATTTCATCCGTGCGGAACCTTCCATCGAGGTGGTGACGCTCGACTACCGCATGCCGGGCATGAACGGCATCGAAGTCCTCGAGGCACTGCGCGGCCAGACGGCTCGGCCGCTCGCGGTGCTGATGATCACGGGGTATGCCTCGGAGGAGCTCGAGGCGGAGTTCCGCGCCCAGGGTGGCGAACTGATCCTGACCACCCACTTTCTGACCAAGCCGGTGCAATTCGAGAAACTCGAGCCCGTGGTGCTCGCCGCCCATGAGGAAGTCCTCGCCACGAAACGCCGGCTCCACGAACGGGCCATGGCCGCCGCGGCAGAGCTCGCGCTGGCGGAGTCGGGTGCCATGGAGGCGCAGGCCGATGCCGCCCCCGTCTCCGGCGACCTCGGGTCGCGTCTCGAAGCCCAGGGCGAGCGCATCGCGGCCGTGGAGCAGGAACTTCGCGCCCAGCGCGGCAAGTGGCGGGCCGATTTCTGGCGTGTCACGGCGTTGCTGTTGCTCATCTGGCTGGCGGGTCAATTCGGTCTCCTCGCACCTCTCGCCCCGCGATGGGCATCGTTCAAAGCCGGGGTCATCGAGCGGGTCGAGGGGTGGAAACAATCCCTCTCCGCCCCCCCCGCGGCCCCCGCGGAAACTCCCGGCGAAGCGCTCTGATTTTTTTTGCATCGCGCGGCGGTGCCGTTCGTCGTTTCCCGCCCATGGGAGCGACCAGAGACCATTTCGTCAAATACCCGCGCACCCCGCATCTTTCCGGATCGCGGGGTACGGACGATGACAAGCATCTCGGCGCGAAGGCCTCGGCGGCCTTCCTCGCGGATCCGTCACTGATCGTCGAGGAGAAGCTCGACGGCACGCACGTCGGGATCCAGTTCCTCGCGGACGGCCGCCTTTTCCTGCAATGCCGCGGGCATGAGATCACCGAGGGGATGCATCCGCAGTATGATCTTTTCAAACAATGGGCCGCGGTGAAACGCCCCGTGCTGGAGACGATGCTGGCGGACCGGTATCTGCTCTTCGGCGAATGGCTCCACGCGAAACACAGCGTCTTCTACACCCGGCTGCCGCACTACTTTTTCGAATTCGACGTGTATGACAAGGCGGAGAGCGTCTTTCTGCCGCTCGCGCGGCGGCTCGCCCTGCTCGAGGGCACCGGGATCGCGACGGTGCCGGTGATCCAACGGGGCCCGCTGCGCGAGGAAAGCCTCGAAGCGCTGATCGGCGAATCGGCTTTCGGCGCGGTGTTCGAGAATCCCCTCACCGGAGCGGCGGACGCGCGCATGGAGGGCCTCTATCTGAGGACCGAATCGGACCGGGCGGTGACCGGCCGGGCAAAGAAGGTGCGTCCCGAATTTGTCGAACGGGTAAAACAAAGCGAACATTGGCAGCACCGCACCATGGTGCCGAACGAACTCGCCGCCGGGGCGGATCTCTGGTCATGAAAACGGTATCCAACGCCTGGCCGGACCTCGTCTCCGGGAACGACGACGACCTCCTCGCGTGGGCCGCGGAGCAACCGTGGGCGGAGGCGATGCGCCGATGCGCCCAGGATGCGGTGTGGCATCCCGAAGGCGACGTGTGGACGCACACGGCGATGGTCTTCGACGAGGTGCGCCGGCTCGACGGCTATGACGCACTGCCCCGGAGGGAGCAGCTCGACCTGCTCTTCACCGCCCTGCTCCACGACAGCGGCAAGCCGGCGACGACGGCTCCGGATCCGGAGACGGGGCGCCTGCGTTCGCCGAGGCATTCCCTCGCCGGCGCCCGGCTCGCCCGCGAGGTGCTGCGCGAGGCCGGCTGCCCTTTGCGGGAACGGGAAACGATCGTCTCGCTCGTCCGCCACCACGGACGTCCGCCCCACCTTCTCGAAGCGGCGAAGCCCGAGCACGAGGTGATCCGCCTCTCCACGATCCTGACGAACCGACAACTGCACCGCTTCGCCGTGGCGGACACGCGCGGCCGCGACCGGAACGACGACTCGCGTCCCGAGGAGGCGCTGCACCTCTGGCGCGACCTCGCCGCGGAGCTCGGGTGCCTCGACGGCCCCTATCGTTTCACGAACGACCAGGCGCGCTTCCTCTTCCACCGGGACACCCTGACAAGCCTCCATTACGTGCCCCACGAATCGTGGCCGTGTACGGTGACGATGATGAGCGGGCTGCCGGGCGCGGGCAAGGACACGTGGCTGGCCCGGCACCGGCCGGATCTGCCGGTGATCTCGCTCGACGGCCTCCGCGAGGAGCTCGAGATCGCTCCGGAAAAGAACCAGGGCCGCGTCGCCCAGGCCGCTAAGGCGCGCTGCCAGGAATGGCTCGCGGCGGGGACTTCCTTCGCGTTCAACGCGACGAACCTGACCGCTCCGATGCGGGGCCGCTGGATCGATCTCTTCGCGGCCTACGGAGCCCGCGTCGAGATCGTCTACCTCGAGCCACCGCTCGACACGCTGCTCCGGCAGAACCGGGATCGCGGGGCGGCGGTGCCGGAATCGGTCATGAACCGCCTCCTCGAAAAACTCGAGGTGCCGACCGCGGCGGAGGCGCACGAGGTGACCTGGATCGGATGATGCTCCGGCCCGTTTTTCCAATAACGGGAGAAATTTGTAATCGCGTGGCGCGGAAAAAAATCGAACAATGTCGGCGACATCCACTCCAACCTTCTTGAATCCATGAATCACGACTCCCAGGATCCTGTTTCCCCCGATCCCACTCCTGCCCCCAAAACGACGCAGGAAAAGCTCGATGAACTTTCCAACACGCTGACCGAGGCCATCCTCAAGGGTGGCCGCGATGCGAAGCGAGCCTTCGAGGATGGGATGCCGAAGGTGAAGAGCGAATTCACCAAGGGACTCCACGACGTCGCCTACGCGGTCGGTTTTGCCGCGACCTTCGGGGCCACCTTGCTGCGCGAAGCCACTCCCGACGCCCTCCGCGACGGTCTGCGCAACGGTGCCGCCTCGGGCCGGAAAGCCGCCGACGAGGTGATGCGCCAGCGTCGTGAAAAAGCGGAGCGCGAGGCCAAGGCCGAAGCCACGGAAGACACCGGCGGCGCCTGGGCGTGACCCGGCCTCCGGGCATGCCACACCCCGTCTATCGCGTCAGCCGCACGATCACCCGGTTGTCCTCGCGGAGATGCCGTGCGGCGGCGGCGCGGACGGCCTCGCGCGTGAGCGCGGCGACCGTCGCCGGAGTCTTGCGGTAATGATCCCAGCCGAGCCCGACGAGCTCGTCCACCGTGGCGGTCGAGGCAAGCTCGCGCACGCCCTGAAGATGGATGGCTTCGCGCCCCAGCCATGAGGCCTTGGCCCGATCGAACTCCTCTTCTCCGAGCCCTTCGCGCACGATCAGATCGATCTCTGCGAGCATCTCTTCCTGCACGAGATCGAGCTTCTCCGGTGCGGTCGATGCATAAAAAACGAGGAATCCCGGCTCGAGCCCGACGAGGCGGCTCGCTCCGACCGAATAGGCCAGCCCGAGCTCCTCGCGGATGCGGATGAAAAGGCGCGATGCCATGTCGCTGCACGCCTCGTCGATCATCTCGAGGGCGGGATTGTCGGGATGGGTGAGATCGACGGTGCGATAGCCGATGAGGAGCACGGCCTGTTCTTTTTCGTGCGTCAACTCCACGGTGCCGGCGTAGTCCGTCGGCAGCACGAACGATCCCGCCGCACAGACGCGCGGACCGGCTTCGAGGGTATGCTCGAAACGCGACCGGATCATCGCCTCGGCTTTTGCCGGATCGAGATCACCGAAGACTCCGACGACCCCGTTTCCTCCCACGAGGAGGCGGCGGTGCATCGCCACAAGTGATCCGCGATCGAGCCCGCCGATCGACGCGACCGTGCCGCCGGACTCGAGTCCATAGGGATGATCGCCGTAGAGGCGCTTCCGCAGGGCTTTCATCGCCACGGTGAACGGACGGTCGGCTTCGGCCTTGATCTGGGAAAGCTGGAAGGTCTTTTCCCGATCGACCGTCTCATCGAGGAAGGCGGGCTCGAGCAGCGTCTCGCCCAACAAATCGACGACACGCTCGAGGTCGGGACGCAGGGCATGGACGGAGACGCCGAAGGAATTGTTGCCCGTGTTCGCCCCGATGCCGCCGCCGACCGATTCGATCCCGAGGGCGAGCTCCTCGGCGCTGCGCTTCAAGGTGTCCTTGGTGAGGAGTCGCGACATCAGGCGCGTGATCCCCGCGGTGGCCGCGGATTCGGCGAGCAGTCCACCGCGGAAGACCCCGCTCGCCTGCACGAAGGGCACGCGGTGATCGGGGAGGATCAGCACGGTGAGCCCGTTCGAAAGTTCGATCTTGCGGATGTCCTCCGACCGCTTCGCGGTGCCGGACCGCGATGCCTTCACCGGGCGCTCCGGCAGCAGCGCGACGGACGTCATGCGATCGGGATGCAGCCAGGTCGCGGCGATCTCGCGCACCGCTTCGCAACCGACGCGCTGCACGGCCTCGACATAATCCCGCGTCAGATCGGGATGACGGGCGAGGAGCCAGTTCGCCCCGATGTCGGAGGCCTGTCCGCGCATGTCGGTGAAGGTCGAGAACTGCGCGCCGAGGACCTGGCGCCTCGCCTTTTCGATCTCGCGTTCGCTGACACCCTCCTCGCGGATGCGGGCGACCTCGCGCAGGGCCGCTTCCCGGGCGGCCGCGGCTTTGCCGGGTTCCGTGTCGAAGCTGATGCCGAACTGGCCGGCGAAGGAGGGAGTGTAGGCCCAAGCCCCGATGGAATGGGCGAGCTGCCCCTTTTCACGCACCGACTGGAAGAGGCGCGAACTGCGTCCATCGCCGAGGATGCCCGCCAGCAGATCGATCGCGGGCACGGAGGGATCGAGCCCGTCGGGGATCTGCCAGGCGAGGCGTTCGCGGTGCAGCTCGGTGGGAAAGGCGGTCTCCTCGTGGCGGGGACCGCGCTGGGGAGGCTCGGCCGGCAGGATCAGCGGCGGGCGGCGGCGCCGGGCGTGACCACCGAGTTTTTCGCCGATCTTCGCGATGATCCCGTCCGCATCCACATCGCCCACCACGACAAAAAAGAGATTGTCGGGCGAATACCGCTGGCGGTAGTAGGCGTGGAGATCGTCGCGATGGAGTTGGTTGAAGAGATCGAGATACCCGATCACCGGATGGCGGCAGGGATGCTCGATGTAGGCGGTGCGGAAAAAGAGTTTGCTCAGCACCTGATCGGGATTGTCCTCGCCCATCGCAATCTCGCGGCGGATCACGTCGCTCTCGTTCGCGAATTCATCCTCCGGGATGGTGGCGTCGCCGACGACATCGCAGAGCACGTCGAGACAAGTCATCGCGCCCGCGGAAGGCGCGTCGATCCAGTAGACGGTGCGGTCGAAGGAGGTGTAGGCATTGATGTAACCTCCCTGGGCCTGTACCGTCTGCGCGATCTGGTTCGCATCGCGGCCGCCCGCCCCCTTGAAGAGCATGTGCTCGAGGAAATGCGAGACACCCGCGCCGAGCCAGTCGCCCTCGTGGATGCTGCCGGACCGGCACCAGGCCTGCAGGCTCACGACCGGGGCGGACGGATCCTCGCGAACGAGGATCTCGAGGCCGTTCGGGAGCGTCTCCACCCGGACCTCGAAGGAAGGGAAATGCAGCGCCTCGGATTCCGCGCTCAAAGCTCGCTCGACTTCGCGGGTTGGTTGCCACGGGCGGGCGGATCCAGCTCGGCCCCCGCGCCACGTTTGGCGAGGACCTCGCGGGTCGGCCGGTAAGGGGCGAGCAATTCCTCGCGCAGGTTCATCACCCCGCTGAAATCCGAGGGCGAATCCTCCTCCGATTTTCCGAAGGCTCCGGCGTCGATGAGATTGAAGACCATCGTGCCGACATCCTCGCCTTCGCGGATCCCCCAGGATTCGAGCACGGCGACGGCCATGGGCCCGAATTTCCCGATGGCATGGGCGACGACGCCCTCGAGCAACTCGGATCCGCTGACATGGCGGTGCTCGATGAGCTCTTCCTTCCGCAGGGCCTTGATGGTGTGATCGAGCGCGTCGCGCAGGAAGTGATAACCGTCCGTCTCATAACGCCGATCCTGGTTGAGGATCGCTCTGACAGCGACGTCGAATTGAACTCTTTCCATGGGTGGCGCGGAGGGACGGGTGACCACGATCCTTTCGTCAAAAAGGACGCGTGAGTCAAGAAGCAATGCCGGGAGACGTTGGATTCATCGTCTGGATCAGGAACCCCGCGCCCACGCTCGCGGCATTCGCCACGATCGCCCAGCGCCAGGGATGCGCGATCCCGGTGGTTTTTCCGATCCAGCCTTCGGCGACAATGGCGAAGGTCTCGGCGGCGAGAAAACAGATCTCCCACGACACCGTCTCCCACGGAAACGCGAACCACACCACCGGATGCGTCACCGTGCTCGCTCCCAGCGCGAATCCCCAGCGCCGGGTCGCCGGGATTCCCCTGCCCGCCAAAAGATACAGGGGCACCTCGATCGCCTGGGTCGTCAGGTAGGCGGTCAACCACGTCATGTCCTCACCTCCCCCGCCCGCGGCGCGGTGGCCTCGAAGCCGCGCCGCCCCTCCACGAAGAAAAGGGCCGCCGCCGCCAGCTCGAGATAGCCGTGGAAAAGCGCCATGCGCAGATAGCCGGCCCTCGCCTCGACGAGATCGACGACCGCCCAGACCGCGAGCCCCGCGATGAGGATCACCGATCCCATGAGCAAAGCGGGGCCGAAATCCCTTTCGAGGGCGCGGTAGCTCGCGGCGAAAGTCCGCGGGGTCGGCTGGGGCCGGTCCTCCTCGGGAATGAGCCGCAGCCAGATCCCGTAATGGACTGCCTGGGCGAAGGCGAAGAGGAGCACGAGCCGGAGCCCCCATGGTTCGGCGAGACCGGGAGCGAGTTGACCGAGATGGTATTCGTCGCCCAGCCCCGGAGGCATCCACGCGGCAGTGACGTCCCACGGTGCCGCCCACCCCCACCAGAGAGCGGCTCCGGCGAGGAAAAAGAAGGCCGGCACTCCGAGGCGCCACCACCCCGACACCGGTCTCCAGCACCACCAGAGGACGAGGGCGATGAAATTGTGGGCATGGGCGAAGACCAGCAGGGAGAGGCTCCCCGCCATCAAGCTGACGACGACGAGAGCCGCGCAGATCGCGATGATGACCGCTTTTTTCCACCATCCACCCCGCGCGAGCAGGGCCGCCATGGCCGCTGCGACGAGACCCGCCTCCACCGGATACCATCCCGCGCCGGCGACGACGAGGGGCAGCCCCACGCCGATGACGAGCCCGGCACGATGATGGAGGCGGGGGCGCAACACGAGATAGCGGAGGTCGGAAAGCACATGCGGGATCCCCCAGACGATCGGCCCGAGCGCCAGCAGCCAGAACGGAGCGAAAATCGTCAGAAGGAATGCCGCGGCCACGACGAGGCACCCGCCCGCGAGCACCCGCGCCTCGCGACGCCTGACAAAAAACCGCGCCGGAGCCCCCGCGAGGCGCAGCGCGCGCAGCCGCACCCGGTCGAGCGGCCGGGCCACTCCGTTGGCAATGTGGGAAAGAACGGTCACGGGAGGGCCTTCGCATTTTCCTTCGATTTCGCCTTCTCCTTTTGCCCGCCCTTGCCCTGTCCTTTGTTCCCTTTCCCCTTGGGCCTTTCGACGAGAGGCCAGTCGGGATGATCGACACGCGAGGCGGCCATGAGGACCGCGGCTCTTGTTACTTTGTCAGGGTGGGCCGGGGCGAGGTCCTTCGATTCCGCGGCATCGGTGGAGAGATCGTAGAGCTCCACCGGCGCGTCGGGTCCGTTTTTCACCGCCTTCCAATGCCCGTCGAACCGCACCGCCTGGATCGAGGTGCCTTCGTGCAGCTCCCAATAGAAGGATTCACGCTCGGGCGCCTTGCCTCCTTTGAGCAGCGCCGTCACATCAACGCCGTCGAAAGCCGCGCCATCGGGCAGGCTCGCACCGGCCAGTGCGGCGGCGGTCGGCAAATAATCCCAGAAGGCCCATGGCTCCTCCGAGACCGCCCCGGCCGGCACCTGCCCGGGCCAGCGTGCGATGCCCGCCTGACGCAGGGCACCCTCGTAGAGCCCCCGCTTGTAGCCGCGCAGCTTGCCACCCATGTCCTGGTCGAAGAGCCGGCCCACTTCCGACCCGGGATCGAAAGACGCCCCGTTGTCGCCTGAGAATACCACGATGGTGTTTTCGTCGATTTTCAGATCGTCGAGCAAAGCCATGAGACGGCCGACATCACTGTCGAGGCGGCTCACCATCGCGGCATAGGTCTTCTGCAGGTCCGTCCACGGTTTGTCGGCGTAGATTCCGAGCTCGTCGATCTCGAATTTGCCGTGCGGCAGGGTGATGGCGTAGAAGAGGAAAAAGGGCCCCGCCGCATTCGCCCGCACCCACTTCTCGACATCCTGCTGGATCAGTTCCTGGGCGTAGGTCTTGCCGTCGAGATCGATGCGCTGGTCATCGTTCCAGAGATACTTGGGAAAGTAGCTGTGGGCGTGGCGCTGGCAGTTGTAGCCGTAGAAATGATCGAAGCCCTTTTTCAGCGGACTGCCGCTCGTGTCGAACATGCCCATGCCCCACTTTCCCATGCAGGCCGTCGCATAGCCGGCGGATTTCAGCACCTGCGCGACCGTGATCGTTTTCTCCGGCAGCGGCTTCTGGCCCTCGGGCTGGATCTCGCGGTTCGCCCGGATCGGACAATGCCCGGTATGCAGTCCGGTCATGAGCGAGGCCCGCGATGGCGCGCACACGCTGGTGCCGGAATAGAGCTGGGGAAAGCGCGTCCCCTCCGCCGCCATGCGG
>JALRFZ010000396.1 GCA_023253615.1 Verrucomicrobiales bacterium
TTCGCGTAGACCTCGCCCGCGATGCGCGGCACGATCCAGTCGCCCGTCTCCCGCATGCCCTGGGCCGGGAGGATGCGACGGATCTCCTCTCCCCGAAGCTCGGGATCACCGAGCGCCGGAAGGTAAATCGCCGCCCATGAGAGGCAGAGGAGTAACAGGCACAGCCGGAACGACATCGCCGCTTATCTCGCCCGGTCCTGCGGAAAGATCAAACGTCTGATGGGAGATCTTTGGTCACACTCCCCAGCCCTCGCGATAGGCCTCGCGAGCCCAGAATTTGTCCGCTGCGGATTGGTCGGGGGCGAGGCGTCCCGTCTTCGGATCGACCTGGATCGAGCCGGTCGAGCGATAGGCGATGTTGCCGAGGTGGCAGAGCATCGTGCTGACCTGCGCATCGGCGATGGTCTGGTTCACGGCGACTCCTTCGCGCACCGCGTCTGCGAAGTTGGTGAAATGCGGCACATCGCCCGGAGCCTCGGTGTGTTTCTCGATCTCTTTGCCGGCCTTGTCGTAGATCGTCCATCCGGCAGCGCCGTTGAAGTCGAATTTGCCTTCCGATCCGTAGACGGAGACGAAGGCGAGCGGCTCGGGCTTGCGCTGGTGGCACGAGGTCGCCTCCCAGGTGATGCCGACCTTTCCGTAATCATAGACCGCGGTGATCGTGTCGGGCGTTTCCTGGTCGTCGTCGAAATGGTAGCGGCCGCCGGTGCAGGAAACCCGTTCGGGGTAATCGACTCCCATGGCCCAGCGGGCGATGTCGAGACCGTGGGGACCGTTGTTGGCGAGTTCGCCGCCGCCGTAGAGCCAATGCCAGTGCCAGTTGTAGGGGACGAGGTTGTCCTTGTAGGGCGCGTCCGGCACGGGCCCCTGCCACATCAGCCAATCGAGTTCGGCAGGCGGCTGGGTGAGCTTGCCCTTGCCGATCGTCTCGCGGGCGCCGGTGTAGTAGGACCGCGCATAACGCAGCTCGCCGATCACGCCGGAACGCAGCTTCTCGATGCCGAGCTTCACCCCCGGATAGGAGCGGCGCTGGTTGCCCATCATGATCGTGCGTCCCGTCTCTTGCGCCACCTCGACGAGGCGCAATGCCTCGTGCGCGCTGTAGCTCGCGGGCTTTTCGACGTAGACATTCTTGCCCGCCTTCATCGCGAGGATCGCGGCCGGCGCATGCCAGAAATTCGGCGCGGCGATGGAGATCGCGTCGACGTTCGGATCATCGAGGATGCGGCGGAAATCGGTGACCTTTTCCGGCATTTTCTCCTGTTTGCCTTCGAGCGTGCTGGCCCCCGTGACAAGGCGGTTCGAATCGACGTCGCAGACGTAGGCGATCTCCGCGTTCGGCACATCGCCGTAGGCCTTGATGTGGGCACGACCGCGGCCGAGGCCCATCACTCCGACGCGGAAGCGCGAATTCGCCCCCTTGGCTTGGCCAAGGAGCAGATTGGGACCGGTGACGGCGGCGGCAGCGCCTGCGGCTACCGTAGCGGAAAGAGTGGCACCGAGGAAGGAACGACGGGAAGGTTGCGGGGATTCCATGTCCTCAGTGTAGGAAGCGCCGGGAGCCGGGGGAAATGGAAAATGCGGCGTGTTTGCGGCACGGAGGGCGGTGATCGGTAAACAGTCAACCGTGGTCCGATTACCGATTACCGTTCACCGATTACCAATCACCAAACCCACCGCCTCCCGGCGTCTCGATTACGAGCCGGTCTCCGGCGGTCGCACCAAACGCTGCGATGCCCGGCAACTCCTCGCCATTCAAGGTCTGTCGTCCGCAATTCCCGGGTTCTCCGCCTTCGCATCCGTAGGGCGCGACGACGCGATGCTGGGTGAGAAGCGACACCTGCAGCGGTCTCAAAAACTCGATCTCGCGCACGACGCCGTCGCCGCCTTGCCATCGGCCCCGGCCGCCCGATCCGCGTCTCAGCGAGAAACGATGCAAGCGCACGGGATACCGCTGCTCGAGGATCTCGGGATCGGTGATGGCGGTATTGGTCATGTGGGTGTGGAGGCCCGAGGTGCCGTCATATCCCGGCCCCGCGCCCGAGCCGCCGCAGATCGTTTCGTAGTAGCCGAAGCTGCCGTCGCCGAAGAGGAAGTTGTTCATCGTGCCCTGCGAGCAGGCCTGCACGCCGAGCGCCTTCAGCAAGGTGTCGACGACCCGCTGGCTCGTTTCGACATTGCCTCCGACGACGGCGGGACACCGCATCGGATCCTCATTGAAAGGAGGATTGAGAAAGCCCTCCGGAAGGTCGATCGAAACGGCGCGCATGAGCCCCTCGTTCAGGGGCACGGGACTCTGCGTCCAGAGCCGCAGCACGTAGAGCACCGCGCTCTGGAGGATCGCGGGAGTCGCGTTCAGGTTTCCGGGATGCACCGGGCCGCTGCCGGCGAAGGAGATCGCGAGCCTGCCATCCCCGCATCGGATCGAGACGCGGATCGGGGTGCCGTCGTCGAGGAATTCCTCGGCGGAGACCTCGCGGTCGCCGAAGCGGACGAGGTGTTCCCGCAGAGCCTCGAGACTGCGGTCCTTGAGATGGGCGAATTGCTCCTTCACCGCGGACGCGCCGTGTTCCCCGATGAGCGCCTCCAGCATGGCGGCTCCGCGGCGGTTCGCGGCGAGCTGGGCGTTGAGGTCGGCGAGATTGTCGGAAAGTCGTCTGGTGGGAAACGGTGCGTTTGTCAGGATATCTGCGACTTCGTCGAAACACGATGCGCCGCCGCGGATGAGGTGACAGGGGGCGAAGACGACACCTTCCTCCGCGAGCCGGATCGCCGCCGGTGGCATCGATCCGGGCGTGATCCCGCCGATCTCGGCGTGGTGGGCGCGGTTGGCGATGTAGGCAACGGGCTTTGCAGAATCAACAGGGTCGAAGACCGGAGTGATCAGGGTCACATCGGGGAGGTGCGAGCCGCCCGCCGCGGGATGATTCGTGAGGATGGTGTCGCCCGGGGCCATCGTGATGCGTTCGCGCACCTTCCTGACACACAGGCCAAGGGCGCCGAGGTGGACGGGAATGTGCGGGGCGCTCGTGATCAGCTCGCCTTCGCCGTCGAGGAGGGCGCAGGAGAAATCGGCCCGTTCCTTCACGTTCGTGGAGATGGCGGAGCGTTGCAGCATCGTGCCCATCTCGCGGACGAGATGATCGAAGCGATGACGGAAGAGCTCGCGCACGACCGACTCGGGGCGGGAGGTCGCGGCCTCGGTTTTTGCTTCCTGAAAGGTCACGACGAGGGCCCCGTTTTCCGTCGCCCGCGCGGTCCAGCCCGGAGCGAGGTAGAGGGTGCTGAAAGGATCCTGGATGACGCGAGGACCGGTGACGGTGTCGCCGGGGAGGAGCGAGGCCCGGTCGAGGTGTGGCATGGGCATCCTGCCCATGCATCCCGTGGAGACGTCCGATCGCGGGGAGAGGTGATCCTGGTCTTGTTCGTCAGGGACGGGTCCATGGCCTGGAAGGCCATGGCACACGCTCCGCGGAATGCGGCGTCCCGTGCCGGCGATGGCGCGGTAGCTCACCACTTCGACCGTTCTTCCCGCAGGAGGTTCGTAGCCGAAGATCGTCCGATAACGCGCGCCAAAGGCCTCCGCGAGCGATCCTGACAAACCCACCTCGAGCGTCAAGGTCGCGTCCTGGCCGGAGAGACGCAACTCGGCGAGGCGGCGGGTGATGGTGCCGGTTTCACCAGCGTCGATCAGCGAGGTCAGGGCTTTGTTTTCGACCAAGGTGAAAAGATCAGGCAAAGCCGGATCCTCAACAGGCCGGTCGATCTGGCGTTCGGCAAATCGTTCGATCCCCGCGCACTCGAGTCCGTAGGCGCTGAGGACGCCGGCTTCCCCCGGCACGAGGATCGTCGTCATGCCGAGCCGCTCGGCGATCGCGCAGGCGTGGAGCGGTCCTGCTCCGCCGAAGGCGAGGAGGGCGTAATCGGCCGGGTCCGACCCTTCGCGGACGGAGATCGTGCGGATCGCGTCGGCCATCTGCTCGACCGCGAGATCGAGGAGTCCGGCGAGGAAGGCGGTATCGGGTTCGCCGCCGCCGAGTCCGGCCTCTTGTTGCAAGGCGAGGGCCGCGTCGCGGGCGGCAGCGAGATTCGAGGCGGTGAGAGGAATGCCGAAATTCTCCGGATCGATCCGACCGAGGAGCAGATTCACATCCGTGATCGTGAGCGGGCCGCCCCTTCCGTAACAGGCCGGTCCGGGTGCTGCGCCGGCGGACTCGGGGCCGACGCGGAGACCTCCATTCTCCCACCGACAGATCGAGCCACCGCCCGCCGCGACCGTCTCGATGCGCAGGGCCGGAGCGAGGACACGGGCGTCGCCGACGCGTTGCTCGAAGTCGTATTGGAATCCGTCGTCGTAGCGCGCCACGTCCGTGCTGGTGCCGCCCATATCGAAAGTGAGGACACGGGAAAAGCCGAGCTCCTCCGCGATCGCCGCCGCGCCCGAGACGCCACCGGCGGGACCGGAGAGGAGCGAATCTTTCGGCCGGAATCGCTCCATCGGCTCGAGCCCGCCCGCACTCGTCATCATGAGTAGCCGGCTCCCGCCGGAAAAGCGCTCGCGATGGTGATCGACGAAGGCCTGCATCACCGGCTGGAGCGTGGCGTTGGCCAGGGCCGTCTCGAGGCGGGGGAGGATCTTCACGAGCGGTGCGAGCTCGGCACTGGTCGAGACATGGGCGAAACCGAGCGAGAGCAGGTGATCGCGCAGGGCGAGCTCGTGCACGGGATTCCGGTGGCTGTGAAGGAGGGCGACGGCGGCGACGGAGATGCCGGACCCGAGGACTTCGCGGGCTTGGGTGTCAAAGTCAGGATCGAACGAGAGTTTTGTCAGGATTTCTCCCGAGGCGTCGA
>JALRFZ010000404.1 GCA_023253615.1 Verrucomicrobiales bacterium
GGCAGTGGATGTGGCGCGACTGGGTGGTGCGGGCGATCAACGACGACCTTCCGTTCGACCGCTTCTCGATCGAACAGCTCGCCGGCGATCTCCTGCCCGACGCCACCGAGGCTCAGAAAGTCGCCACCGGATTCCACTGCAACACCCCGCTCAATCTCGAGGCCGGGACCGATCCCGACGAGGACCACTACAAACGGGTCGTCGACCGTGTCAACACCACCGGCACGATCTGGCTCGGCAGCACCATCGGCTGCGCCCAGTGCCACAACCACAAATACGATCCGATCACGACGAAGGAATACTACGAGCTGTCCGCCTTCTTCAACCAGGCACCGCCCGAGTCGCGGCAGCAGGGGATGGAAATGGGCATGTCGGCCATGGTCGCGATCGGCCCCACCCTCGAGGTCACCCGGACGATGGAGGACGTCGACGCCGAGCTGAAGGCCGAGGCCGAGTTCGAGGCCGTGCTCGCCGGCATCCGTGGTGATCTTCTCAAGGCCGTCGATGAGAAATTCGCGAAAAATCCGAAGGCGCGAGCCGCCCTGCCCAAGGACGTGCAGGCGATTCTCGCGCGGCAGGAGGACATGGATCTCAACCAATGCCGCACCCTCAACACCAAACTCGCCCTCGAGGATCGCGGCATGGGCCGCCGTCTCGAGGAGGCCGAGATCATGGAGACGCGCCTGAAGGAACAGCGCAAGAAGGAGGTGCGCGTGATGGTCGAGCTGGCGGAGCCGCGGCCCACGTTCGTGGCGAAGCGCGGCGACTTCCTCGCAAAGGGCGAAGAGGTTCGGCCCGCGACGCCGGCTTCGCTCCACCCCTTCGGCAAGGATCTGCCCCGCAACCGTCTCGGTCTCGCGAAGTGGCTCGTCGATCCCGCCAATCCGCTCGTGGGTCGCGCCCATCTCAACCGGATCTGGATCGAACTCTTCGGACAGGGGCTCGTCACCACACCCGAGGATTTTGGCACGCAGGGCGAAAAGCCGACCCATCCCGAGCTGCTCGACTGGCTCGCCGCCACCTTCGTCACCGATGATGGCTGGTCGACGAAACGGGCCATCCGCCGCATCGTCCTCTCCGCGACCTACCGGCAATCGGTCGTCGTGAATGAGAAGGCCGCCGAAGTCGATCCGCGCAACCAGCTCCTCTGGCGGCATCCGGGCCACCGCCTCGGCGCCGAGATGATCCGCGACCAGGGACTCGCCGTCAGCGGACTGCTCGACCGCCGTCTTTTTGGGGTGAATGTCAGACCCTACCAGCCCGCGACCTTCTGGCGGAAGAGCGCCGGAGCCTCCGAGACCTACTACGTGCCCTCGCAGGGCTCCGACGCCCATCGGCGCGGGGTCTACACGCTCTGGCGGCGCAACGCGCATTATCCCAGCTTCGCGAACTTCGACGCGCCCGACCGCACCGCCTGCGTCGTGCAGCGCGATGTCTCGAACACGCCGCTGCAGGCGCTGACCCTGCTGAATGATCCCGTCTACGTCGGGATGGCCGCCGCCTTCGGCAAGCGCATCGCGAACGAAGGTGGCGCCACCACGGAAGATCGCATCGACTGGGCTTTCCGGACGACCCTGACACGCCACCCGACCGAGCCCGAGCGGCAACTCCTGCTTTCCGCCTTCGAGACGGTGCGGGCCGAGACCAGCTCCGAGGAAGAAGCGTGGCGCGAGGTCGCGACGATCCTGCTGAACCTGCACGAGACGATCAACCGATCATGAGCGCTTTTCTCGCTTCCCGACGCCACTTTCTCTCGCGCACCGGAGCGGGCCTCGGCTCGCTCGCACTCGGATCGCTCTTGCAGCGCGATCTCGTCGGTGAAGTGCCAGCCGCCTTGCGCGCGGTCGCGCCGCAGGCCAAAAGCGTCATCTTCTTCCACATGACGGGTGCCCCCTCGCAGCTCGATCTGTTCGACGAGAAACCCGTCCTGCGGCAATACGACCGCCAGCCCGCGCCCGAGTCGCTTTTCGAGGGAAAACGCTTTTCCTTCCTCCGCGGCCATCCCAAGCTGCTCGGATCACCCTATCAATACCACCAACACGGCCGCAGCGGGCTCGCCCTTTCCGAATTGCTGCCCCATCTCGGCACCGTCGCCGACGAGCTCTGCCTCGTGAAATCGGTGCACACCACCGAGTTCAACCACGGTCCCGCGCAGCTCGTCTTCCACACCGGGGTGAACCGCCAGGGCAATCCCTCGCTCGGATCATGGACGACCTACGGACTCGGGAGCGAGTCGGAAAACCTGCCCGCCTACGTCGTCTTCCTCACGGGCAACACCCCGGGCGCCGGGGCCAGTCTCTGGAAGTCCGGCTTCCTTCCCAGCGTCCATCAGGGCGTGCAACTCCGCGGCGAGGGCGACCCTGTGCTCTTTCTCAACAGCCCGAAAAACGTCACGCGCGACGAGCGCCGCCGCACCCTCGACAGCATCGAGGCGCTGAACCGGCAGTATTTCGAAAGCGTCGGCGATCCTGAGATCGTCACGCGGATCGAGCAATACGAGATGGCCTTCCGCATGCAGGCCTCCGTGCCGGAGCTCGTCGATCTTTCCCAGGAGGACGCGATGACGCGCGAACGCTACGGCAAGGGCGAGTTCGCCACGCAATGCCTCCAGGCCCGCCGCCTCGTTGAGCGCGGGGTGCGATTTGTCGAGCTCTTCCACGGCGATTGGGACACCCATGCGGGCCAGAAAGGCCGCCTCGCCGCCAATTGCAAGGAAGTCGACCAGCCCATCGCCGCTCTCATCTCCGATCTGAAACAGCGGGGTTTGCTCGATCAAACCCTCGTCGTCTGGGGAGCCGAGTTCGGCCGCACGCCGATGTTGCAGGGAGACGAATCACCCGACAAGTGCGGACGCGACCACCAGAAGGACGCCTTCACCGTGTGGATGGCCGGCGGCGGCGTGAAGGGCGGCATCAGCTACGGCGCGACCAACGATCTCGGCAACGAGGTGGCGGAGAATCCCGTGCAGGTCCGCGATCTCCACGCGACCATGATGCATTTGTTAGGGATCGACCACGAGTCGCTCACCTACCGCTACCAGGGTTTCGACCAGCGCCTCACCGGCGTGGAGGAGGCGCGGGTGATCGGGGAGATCCTGGGCTGAGCTGCCCGCTCACCGCTCCATCGCCGCGATGCGGGTCGCGGCATCGGCGAGGATTTCCATTTCCTTCGCGAGGAAGGCGAGGCGCCTGCGGATGTCACCGCCTTCGGGGAGGGTGTTGTCGGCGTTGAAGTCGGCCCGGGTCACGTAGACGTAGCGCGGCGAGACGAGGCAGCGGTAATCGGTGGCGAGACTGTTGAGGAAAGCGAGAGGGGAGAGGTAGCTCTTCTCCGCCCCGGCCGTGCAGACGAGACCGACGGCCTTCCCCTTCCAACTGTAGCCGGTCAGTTCGATGAGGTTTTTCGCCGCCGCGTTGAGGTCGTAATTGTAGATGGGCGAGACGAGCAGCAGCGCGTCCGCTTTCGCCAGCTCCGCGGTGAGGGCGATGGTGTTCCCGTTCTTGTAGCAGAGTCCCCCGTCGCAGGCGGGCAGATCCCGCTCCGCCAGGGAAACGATCGTGGCGGCGTGACCGTTGGCGAGAAAATCGGCGGCGAGGACTTCGGCAAGATGTCCGGTCTTGCCCCCCGCGGCAAGGTTGGCGTTGAGAATGGCGACGTTCATGAGGGAGGGAGTGCGGTCTTGTTTGAGGTAGGGGCTTCCGGGCGGAAATGCAAGCGCTTCCCGCGTAAATAAAGCCAAATGGAATTAAATGGGGTGAGCCCCCGTTCGGCCGGGTCCTTCGCCGTCGCCGGGGTGAATCCCTGCTGGAGCAAACGTCCGGTATGGGATACATAGCGGGTGACCTCTCCATGCGCAATCCGGACGACATCAGGCAATCCCTCGCGGAGACCGTGCGGCTGGTCCGCGGAGGCCGGGCGACCTCCCGTCGCGATCTGGCGACGGGGCTGGGGATTTCTCCGACGACGGCGGGCCAGTATGCGGACGAATTGATCCGCCTGGGGTGCCTGCGCGAGACAGGGCTCGAGCAAGGTGCCGCGGGTCGGCCGAAACGGCGGCTCGAGACCGTGGCCGGGGCGGGCTGGTTTGCCGGGATCGAATTCAACGCCGAGCGGCTCCGTGCCGTCGCGGTCGATTTTTCGGGGCAGCGGCGCGAGGGATTGAAGGTGCCATTGCCCGAGGGCTGCGGTGCCGCGGCGCTCATCGATCTCGCGGTCGAGGCGATCGGGGCACTGGGAGACGGAATGTCGGCGCCGCTCCTCGGCATCGGCTTCGGGTGTCCGGGCATCGTCGATCCGGTCGAAGGCCGGGGCGTGACCTACGCCTTCCTCCCCGGGTGGGAGGACGTGCCTGTGGCCGCGCTGCTCCGGGCGCGCCTCGCGGTGCCGGTGACGCTCGAAAACAATCTCCGGGCGATCGCCCTCGCCGAGCGATGGTTCGGCGGGGCGCAGGATCTGAGCGACTTTATCGTCCTCGGTCCCCGGAGCGGATTCGGTATCGCCGGGGTGCAGGACGGCAGGCTCGTTCGCGGGGCGCGCCATGCCGCCGGAGAGATCGGCTATTGGCCCTGGCTCCCGGAAGCCGGCGAGGCCCGCCTCCATGATCGTCTCTCATCCCCCGCGGTGTGGCGGCGGCTCGCGGGAAAAAGCCCGCGCGCCCGTCTGCCCGCCGACCTGCATGAGGCGCTCTCCGATTTTGCCGGGTCGACGGGACCCGACCGCGAAGCCGTCGTCGCGGATTGGGCGAGGGTCATCGCGATGCTGCACTGGCTCCTCGATCCCTCGGTCTTTTTTCTGCACGGTCCGCTCACCGCTCTCGGCGAACCATTCTGCCGGGAAATCAACGAAGCCGCCGCCGCTCTCGCCAAGGCCGCGGCCCCATCATCCCACGTCCCCGTGCTCTGTCTCTCCGTGCTCGACGACGAGGCCGGTGCGCTCGGCGCCGCGACCCTCGCGATGGAACACTGGCAGCCCGCACCAAGCCAGTGAAGCACGAGCAAAGTCCTGCTGCTTAATAATCCGATATTGGAATAAAAAGCTGGACAAGCGCTGTCGTCTCCCTTTTCGTGGACGAGCATGGCTTCTCCGGGCAATCTTCCCCGCATCGTCATTCTGGGTGGCGGATTCAGCGGCATTCTCACGGCGGTGAATCTCGTGAGGCTCGCGGCGGCCGCGGGAGGAGCAGGACCGGCCTTGATCACGGTGGTGAATGCGCGGCGTCCCGTCGGACGCGGGATCGCCTACGCGACCCGGCATGCCGGGCATCTCCTCAACGTCGCGGCGCGCAACATGTCGGCCTTTCCCGATCTGCCCGATCATTTTCTCGGCTGGCTCCGGACACGCTGCGAATACGAGGAGGTGCCGGAAAACGAGCTCCGCGAGGCCTTCCTCCCGCGGAGGATCTATGGCGATTACCTGCGTTCGCTGATGCATCATTATCTCGAAGGAGTGGAGTTCGTCGAGGGCGAGGCGAGGGGGCTGGAAGATGACGGCGCCGTGGTGCTCTCCGACGGACGGCGGATCCGGGCCGACCGCATCGTCCTCGCCTGTGGCAACGAGCCGCCCGCGCCCCTGCCGGGATCGGATGGCCTCGCCGGGCATCCCGCCTGGGTCGGCGATCCCTGGTCGGATTGGGAGAAGCGCTTGCCTTCAACCGGAGGCACGATCGTGCTGCTCGGCACCGGATTGACCACCGTCGATGCCATCGTCACCCTCCAGGCGCTCGGCTGGCAGGGACGGATCGAGGCGGTCTCGCGTCACGGCTGGCTCCCCCAGGCCCATTTCCGCGGGATCGAATATCCCGATTTTCCTCCCGCGGACGTTGATTTGGCCGGACTCGGGCTGGAGCGGCTCCTCGCCTTGATGGAGCACCATTGCGGGCGGCTGCGCGCTCTCGGAGCGAATCCCGCGATCATCGTCGACAAGATGCGGCCCCATACCCGGCTCGTCTGGGCCGGATTCTCCCGCGAGGAAAAGCTCGCTTTTGTCCGCGACCACGCCGCCCGCTGGAACGTGTTGCGCCACCGCATCGCCCCGGAGATCCATGCCCGGCTCGCGACCGCGGAGCTGACCGGAGCCCTCCGTGTCCGCGCCGCGACCATCGTCCGCGTCGCTGCCGCGGGGACGAAAGCCAGGGTCGAACTCGAAGAAGGCGGTGCGCTGGAGGGCGATCTCGTCATCAACGCGACCGGGCCGCGCACGAGGTTCAGCCGCTTGGAGAATCCCCTCCTCAGGGATCTGCTGCATCAGGGGCACATCACGTCCGACGAACTCGATCTGGGGATGCGCGTCGATGCCGATCACGTTGCCATCGACGCGCGCGGAGGGCGATCCGCGAAGCTTCTCGCGCTCGGACCACTGCTCCGCGGCACCTATTGGGAGTCGATCGCCGTGCCCGAACTGCGTGGTCAGGCGCGCCGCGTCGCCGAAACGATCCTCGGCCTCGGATCCGGGACGGCGAGGGAGGAGGTGATGATGGAATACATGATCTGAAAACGCCCGGGTTTCCTCAATTCTTGTCGCGGCCGTGACAAGAATTGAGGAGACGGAGGCGGATTTTCTCGAAACCCGGAATCGTCCGCAGGTTCGGTGGATCCGTTCTCAGAGCGAGCGGAGGCGGAGCTTGCGGTAGCGCACGGTGTCGGCGAATAGGTCGCCACCGTGGGTCATTTCCTCGGAGCCGTCGTCAGGGGCGTCACCGGATCGGGCACGAGGCGGCCCTGGGCCTCGTTCAGCTTCACCGTGTCGAGCCGGGGCAGGACGTGCTTCGCGAAAAGGTCGCATTCCTCGAGATGCGGATAACCCGAGAGAATGAAGGCGCGGATGCCGAGGTCGATGTAGCGCTGCAGTTTTTCGTAAACCTGGTCGGGATCTCCGACGATGGCGCTGCCGCAGCCGCTCCGGGCGAGCCCGACGCCGCTCCAGAGATGGGGCTCGATATAGAGATCGTCGCTTCGGGCGCGGAGTTCATCCTGCCGCATCACGCCGAGGCTCTTGCTGTCCATGCTGCGGTCCTTGATCTCCTGCCCCTTTTCGCGGTCGAGCTTCGAGATGAGACGGTCGGCGGCGGCGCGCGCCTCGGCTTCGGTTTCGCGGACGATGACATGCGAACGGAACCCGAAATCGATGGTGCGTCCGTGGGCGGCGGCCTTTTCGGCCATGCCGCGCATCGTCGCCTCGATGCGGTCCTCGGTCTCGGGCCACATCAGGAAGACGTCGCAATGTTTCGCGCAGAGATCCTGCGCCGCGGGGGAGATGCCGCCGAAATACATCAACGGACCGCCGTTCTGCTGGTAGGGTTTGGCCGCGTCGGTGTTGGGCAGGCTGATCTCGTAGAACTCGCCCTTGAATTCATAGGGACCTTCCGCCGCCCACATGCCCTGGAGGATCCGGATGATCTCGCTGCTGCGGGCATAGCGGACCTCGTTGCTCTCCTTCGTCCCCGGCATGTCGGAGGAAATGATGTTGATGCAGAGCCGTCCCTTCGCGATGTGATCGAGCGTCGCGAGGGCGCGGCCGAGCATGGGCGGCCAGACCTCGCCCATCCGCAGGGCGACGAGCTGGTTGATCGAGCGGGTCTGCGGGGCCATCGCCGAAGCGAAGGCGAGGGCATCCTGGCCCACGATCCAGCCGGAGGGGAGGAGGATGTTCTGATAGCCGAGCCGGTCGGCCGTCCTGACAATGTCACCACAATGCTCGTAGTTGCTGCGCAGCGAACCGTCGGGCACGCCGAGGTATTCGTAGTCGTCGCCGCAGAGCGCGGAGAACCAGGCGACCTCGACCTTGCGTTCGGGGCTGCGGACCGGGATGGGGGAGGATGCGTTCATGAAGTTCCAGGGGGCCGGATTTCGACCGTCATCGTTTCGCGGGAAAAAGCGGTTTACAAGCCTTAATTTTTCCAGTATTGGATTTTCTTTCGAAAGTCAAGCCCGGTTGTTGCCCGACCCCGTGGGAGAGGTGCTCCGGATCCGGAAGCCATGAACGACCCCGTCCATCCCACCCGCCGCCGCTTCGTCGGAGGCTCCCTCCGCGCCGGTGCCGCCCTCTCGACGCTTGCGATTGCCTCGCGCCTGCCGGTGCATGCCGCGGGCGGCGGCGGCAAGCTGAAGCTCGGCCTGATCGGATGCGGTGGCCGCGGGGCCGGTGCGGCGGGCCAGGCGATCCAAGCCGACGACGGCGTCGTGCTCCACTCGATGTGCGACGTGAACCGCGATACCCTGACAAAAGCACACGAACTCATCTCGAAAGGCCGTCCCGACCGCGTCGAAGTGCCGGAGGAGCGGCGTCACGACGGCTTCGAGGGCTACAAAAGGGTCGTCGCCGAGTGCGACGTCGTCATCCTCGCGACGCCGCCGGTCTTCCGGCCGCTCCACGTGGCGGCCGCGGTGCGGGCCGGCAAGCACGTCTACTGCGAGCGGCCCGCGGCCGTCGACGTCGCCGGCGTGCTGGCAGTGCTCGCAGCC
>JALRFZ010000477.1 GCA_023253615.1 Verrucomicrobiales bacterium
TCTGGACGTGGTCGATGAAGCGGTTGTTCCACAGGACCTCGAAGAGCTGGTTGGCGAAACGCAGCACCATGATGTTCTGCGCCGTCTCCTTGCCGAGGTAGTGATCGATGCGGTAGATATGTTCCTCCGCGAAGGTCTCGTTGACGACCTGGTTCAAATGCTGGGCCGTTGCCAGATCGGTGCCGAAAGGCTTCTCGACGACGGCGCGGCACCAGCCGTTCTTCGAGCGGTTCAGGCCCGATTGGCGGAGGTGCAGGAGGATGTCGTCGAAGAACTCCGGGGCCGAGGCGAGGTAATAAAGCCGGTTCGGGCTCGCCCCTTCCGCCTCCATCGCGTCGAGCCGTTTCTTGAGCGCGAGGTAGCCCTCGTGATCGCTGAACTCGCTCGTGTGGTAGGTGATGTTCTGAGAAAAGCGCGCCCAGAGATCGTCGTTGTGGCCCTGGCGGGAGACGTCGCGGTTCAATTCTTCGAGGCCTTTTCGAAACTGCTCATCCGATTTTTCACGGCGCGCGAAGCCGACGACCCGGAGTCCGGCCGGGAGATCTCCGTCAGCGGCCAGATTGTAGAGCGCGGGGATGAGCTTGCGGTGGGTGAGGTCGCCGGTCGCTCCAAAAATCACGAGAATGCACGACTCCGGGTGGTTCCGGAGGCTGAGGTCGGCTTCTCGAAAAGGGTTCTCTTCCATCGCCGCAATGAACCGGCAGATTCCGTTCCATTGCAAATGAATTGACCGGCGGAACGCGATGCGACCCCCTCATGGATCAGGCTTTGCCCTTTCCTTTTCCCTTGCCTTCCCCTTGGCCTTTTCCTTTCCCCTTGCCGCCCTTTTTCTTCGCGGGAGCCCCGGTCGCGCCTTCGTTCGGGGTGGGCATGGCCGCGCTGACTTCCTGTCGCCAGGCCTTGAGCTTTGTATGCAATTCGGCGGTTTTGTCAGGATGCGTCGAGACGAGGTTTTTCGCCTCGCCGAGGTCTGTCGCGAGATCGTAGAGCTCGAGCCGTCCGTCCTCGAAGAACTCCATCAATTTCCAGTCGCCCTCCTGGATCACCCCGACGGGGGTCGTCCGCCACGAATCTTTGCCCGCCCCGAGGTAGCCGGGCATGTGCTGGAAAATCGCGGGGCGCTTCAAGGAAGCGGAGGGATCTTTCAGCAAGGCGACAAGGCTCTCGCCATCCCGCGCCTGATCGGGGGCGGGGGCCTGCGCCATCTCGAGAAAGGTGGCTGGGAGATCGACGTGGATCGTGGGAGTGTCGCAGGTGGATCCCGACTGCGTCACACCCGGCCAGCGGACGATGAGAGGAACGCGCGTGCCTCCCTCATACTGGCTGCCCTTGCCCGAGCGGAGTGGCGCGTTGTCAGTGACGTCCCCGCCTTGCTTGATCCCCTCGCGCGTGTAACCGCCGACGCCTCCATTGTCGCTCGCAAAAACGACGACGGTGTTTTCGGCCAGCTTCAACTCGTCGAGCAGATCGAGGATCCGGCCCACGCTGTCGTCGACGCTCGCGATCATCGCGGCGTAGACCGGATTGTGGTGACCGCCGACGGGTGCCTTCTTCTTGAAATGCTCGATCAGCTCCGGCTTGGCCTGGTAGGGCGAGTGTACGCCGAAGTGCGGCAGGTAGAGGAAGAAGGGGGTGTCCTTTTTCCGACGGATGAAGTCCTCGGCCCTGTCAGTGAGGAAGTCGGCGAGATAAGCCCCCTCGGGCACTTCCACCGCGGGATCCGTGGTGAAGTCGAAATGCTTTCCATTGGAGACGATCGCCTCATCGAAGCCGCGTTTCCCGGGATGATGATCGCCCTTTTCCCCGAGATGCCACTTCCCGAACATCGCCGTGGCGTAGCCGGCGCCCTTCAGCGACTGTGCGATGGTGATGCGGTCGAGCGGGAGGTTCGTGACATTGTCGACCGGGCGCAACGGGCGTTTGCTCCAGTCGAATCGATCGATCCCGCCGACGGTGTAGACACCGGTGCGGGCTCCGTATTGACCCGACATCAGGGCGGCGCGGGTCGGCTGGCAATTCTGCGCGTGGTGATGATTGGTGAAACGCATCCCGGACGCCGCGAGACGATCGATCTGCGGAGTCTCGTAGTAGCCGCTGCCCTGGCATCCGAGGTCGGTGTAGCCGAGGTCGTCGGCGAGGATGAAGATCACGTTCAGCCGGTCCGCGGCGACGGCGTTGGCGAGGGAAACCAGCAAGGCGAGGGCGGTGGAAAGGATTCGGATCATCACGGCCGAGGAAACCCCCTCGGACCAAGGGCGTTGCAGCGAGCGAGGCGGGATTTGGAGAAAAATCTTCGACTCGGTCGAGAGTTGGTATTACTTCTGCTAAAGAAATTATTACTGAAATGAGTGGAGAAGAATCCAGCCGCGGCCCCGGAGTGAAGCGCATCAGCGTCTCGCTGCCGCCTGCCGTCTTTGACGAGCTCGACCGTCTCGTCGTCGCCCGCGGCTTTGAAAACCGGTCCCAGGCGATCTCGGAGATGATCCATCAGAGCCTCACCGATCACTATCAGGATCACGGCGACCGCGTCATGGCCGGGACCATCACGCTGTTCTACGACGAGTCGAAGCCCGGGCTCCTCCAGGCCCTCGCCGAGATCGAGCGATCGCACATTGCCGAAGTCATCAGCAAACAACACGTCCTCCTAGAAGACAACCACACCATGGAGGTCATCCTCGTGCAGGGCCCGGCTTCGCGGCTGAAGGCGATCGCCGACGAGCTCATCACCTGCAAAGGCGTCCGCTCGGGCAAACTCACCATTTCCTCCGCCCTCATTCCGCCCATCCACGGGCGCACCACCAAAGACAAATGACCCCTCTCTACGAACGAATCCTCCCCGGCGGCGGCATGTGGTCGCAGACGATCAGCCGCGGCAAGGTCCTGCGCCTCACCGACCTCGACGGTGGGGCGAACGTCTGTGCGCTCTTCTACAACGCCGACGAGCCGGTCGAGCGCTACAACATGCCCGACACCCTCAAAGGCCAGCACACCTTCCAGCTCACCGCCGGTCATTGCCTGCACTCCGACATGGGCCGGCTCTTCGCCTCCATCGTCCGCGACACCGCGGGCTGGCACGACACCGTCTGCGGCTGCACCGACGCGAAGCTGGTGCGGGAAAAATACGGCGAGCTCACCTACCAGCAGGCCCGCAACGACTTCCACCGCAACGCCCGCGACAACTTCCTCATCGAGCTCGGCAAACACGGCCTCGGCAAACGCGACCTCGTCCCGAATCTGAATTTCTTCTCCAAAGTCGTCGCCGACGAAAATGGCAAACTGACCTACCTCACCGGCGCCTCGCCCGCCGGAGCCGGGATCGACCTGCGCATCGAGATGGACAGCCTCGTCGTCCTGACCACCTGCCAGCACCCGCTCGATCCAAACCCCGCCTACGCGCCGAAGCCGGTGAAAATCACCGTCTCCCCCGCCGAGGCAATCGATCCCGTCACCGACCTCTGCCTCAACTCCCGCCCCGAGAACATGCGGGCCTGGCAGAATACGCGGGATTATTATTCACTCCGCGCCTGAACTGGATCTTCAATCCGAAATCCCAAATCCGAAATCCACCATGAGCGAAGCCATCTACCGCAAGGTCATCGACGCCGGCGACCACTGGGTCCACCTCATCCGCCAGGGGCAACGCTTCCGCATCGTCGATCTCGAGGGCAACCAGGCCGCCGACACGCTCTTCTACGACGCGCACGATCCCTCCGACCGCTACTCGGCCGACGTCACGATCCGCACCCAGGGCGCGCTTTACCTCACCACCGGGACCGTCCTGATGTCCTCGGAAGGCAACGCGCTCCTCACCATCATCGACGACACCTGCGGACGCCACGACACCCTCGGCGGGGCCTGCTCGCGCGAGTCGAATACGATGCGCTACGACTTCGACCGCGAGCCCATGCACGCCTGCCGCGACAGCTTCCTCTGCGGCGTCCACGAGTGGGGCCACGGCCTCGGCAAGCGCGACATCACCTGCAACATCAACTTCTTCATGAACGTGCCCGTCACGCCCGAGGGAGGGCTCACCTTCGCCGACGGCATCTCCGCTCCGGGCCGCCATGTCGAGATGCGCGCCGAGCGCGACGTCATCGCCCTCATCTCGAACTGCCCCCAGCTCAACAATCCTTGCAACGCCTACAATCCCACGCCCGTCGAGGTGCTGATCTGGGACTGATTTTCCTGACATGCTCACCAAAGTCCTCATCGCCAACCGCGGCGAGATCGCCTGCCGCGTCCTCCGCACCCTGAAGCGCCTCGGGATCGCCTCGGTCGCGGTGTATTCCGAAGCCGACCGCGACGCGCCGCACGTGGGTTTGGCGGACGAGGCCTTTCTCCTTGGTCCCGCTCCGGTGTCGCAGTCCTATCTGAACACGGAACGCCTTTTCGAAATCGCCGCCCTCACCGGAGCCGACGGACTACACCCCGGATACGGTCTCCTCTCCGAGAATGCCGACTTCGCCGAGGCCTGCGAAGCGCGCGGCATCGCCTGGATCGGGCCCACGCCGGAGCAGATCCGCCGCTTCGGGCTCAAACACACCGCCCGCGAAATCGCGAAGGCGAACGGCGTCCCGCTGCTCGAGGGCACGCCTCTCCTTTCCAGTGTGGAAGAGGCTCTCGCCGCGGCCGAGGTCATCGGATACCCCGTGATGCTGAAAAGCACCGCCGGCGGCGGCGGCATCGGAATGGAGGTTTGTCAGGACCCAACAGGGTTGAGCGCGGCATATAGCAGGGTTGCCAACGCGAGCCGCGCCAATTTCGGCGATGCCGGACTTTTCCTCGAAAAATTCATCGCTCGCGCCCGCCACGTCGAGGTGCAGCTCTTCGGCGACGGCAAGGGCAAGGTCCTCGCCCTCGGTACGCGCGACTGCTCGGCGCAGCGCCGCAACCAGAAGATCGTCGAGGAGACCCCGGCCCCGGGCTTTTCGCGCAGCGAGGCTCCGGAACTTTTCGAGGGCGCCGCCCGCATGGCCGCGGCCCTGCACTACCGCAGCGCCGGGACCGCCGAGTACCTCGTCGATGCCGACACCGGCCGGTATTATTTCCTCGAGATCAACACCCGGCTCCAGGTCGAGCACGGCATCACCGAGGCCGTCACCGGTGTCGATCTCGTCGAGTGGATGGTGCGTGTCGCGGGCGGAGAAACGGTCGACCTCACCGTGGCCGAAGAGGGACACGCCCTCGAAGTGCGGATCTGCGCGGAGGATCCGGGGAAAGACTTTCTGCCTTCGTCAGGATTGCTCACCGAGGTCGTCTTTCCCGAAGAGGTTCGTTGCGACCGATGGATCACGGCGGGCACGGTCGTGCCGGCGAACTACGATTCGCTCCTCGCCAAACTGATTGTCTCCGCTCAGACGCGCGAGGGAGCCATCGCGAAGATGAAGGAGGCCCTCGCCGCGAGCTCGATCGCCGGCATCGAGACGAATCTCGAATACCTCCGCCAGGTCATCGCTTCGGAGGAATTCGGCACTCCCGGAGCGATCAGCACGGGCAGCCTCGGACGTTTTGTCTACAACGCCCCGACCATCGACGTGCTCGCGCCGGGAACGCAGACAACGGTGCAGGACTGGCCCG
>JALRFZ010000629.1 GCA_023253615.1 Verrucomicrobiales bacterium
CGGCTTCGACTGAGTGACGAAAGACAGGTAGTGGAGTTTGGCGGTTTCGATGTCGATCCGAACCCCCTCCGACCCCGGGCCTTCGGCGGGAAGGGAGCCGAGGGGATGAAAAAGGAAATTCTTAGCAATAAGCGATTGATCAACTCCTGCGCGAGCGGAGCCCCGATCAGCGCACCTCCGCCGAAACCCATGATCGCCATGCCCGTGGCCATCCCGGGCCGGTCGGGAAACCATTTCACGAGGGTCGAGACCGGCGAGATGTAACCCAGTCCGAGTCCCACCCCTCCGATCACTCCGTAGCCGAGGTAGAGCAGCCAGAGCTGGTGCGTGGCCACGGCGAGCGAGGAGATGACGAGGCCCCCGCAGAAGCAGACCGCCGCGGCGATCATCGTGAGCCGGGGGCCGCTGCGCTCGACCCACTTCCCGAACACGGCGGCGGAGAGCCCCAGCATGGCGAGGGCGATCGAGTAGGCCACGCCCACGTCGGCCTGGCTCCAGTCACCCTCGATCGGGGCGGTCACGCCGAGGGCCCGGGAGAGCGGCACCTTGAAGACGCTGAAGCCGTAGATCTGGCCGATGCACATATGCACGGCGATGGCGGCGGGAGGAACGAACCAGCGGTTGAAACCCGGCTTCGCGACGGTCGCTTCGCGGGACAGGAGCTGGGGAAGAGCGGGCATCAGGGACCCTCCATAGCGGTGATGCCGGGTCGAGGCAAGCGGAAAGGATCCGGTCCCGATGGGTGAGACAACGAGGTGGGGCTGAGTCGCCGGCAATCCGCACCGCGTTGGCAACGGGGAATGCGAAACGCCCGATTCAGCCTCCGTTTGCTTCGGTCACGACATTCGCGACGACCGTGAAATTGACCCGGAAGGGGGAGTAGTCCATCGTCACGATGAGCGGCTCGCCGTCGATGCGGATGACCCGGTGGCGGCGGTCTTCGAGCACGGCGAGGGCTTCGGCCGCCGCGAGGGGCAGTCCGACATAGCGGGAGTAATCGGGAAGGCGCCACTCTCCGAGATCGATGGCCCCGTTCCCGTCGCCGTCCATCCCGTCGAACCAATCCTGGATCTCGAACTGGCCGAGCTTCTCGCTGTTGTCGAACTCCACGTAGGTCAACTTGCCGTCGGCATTGGCGTCGAGGCGGGCGAAGCTGCGCTTCGCCCGATCGACCGCTACGGACGTTCCCTGGGGCAGGCGTCGGCCGAGGGCGCGGGCGAACTCGGAGAAGGAGATTGCCCCGTCGCGGTTGCGGTCGATCTTGGAAAAGTTGCGCGGGAGGCGGAGGCCGGGAGCGGCCGTGCGCCACTCGCCGGGGCTAAGCGATGCGTTTCCGTCCCGGTCGCGCGACTGGAACAATCGGGCCAGCTTCGCCACCATGGCTGGAGAAGCCGGGCGAAGGGATTTGGCCGAGGCATCGGCCGCAGGCGCAAAGACAAGCATGGGAAGCAAAATGAGGAGAGCGGGGCGGAGGTCAATCATCGTTCGGTTTTTATCCATTTAACCCTCGCGGATCAAGCCGAAATCGGGGGCACGTTTCAAAAACGCAGATAGATCCGGCGGCGGTGCATCCACCACACCACCAGCCAGAAGACCAGCGCCGGGAGGACCGCCTCCATCACCGGCTTCGTCGTGCCGGTGAAAAGCAGGTCCGGCAGATGGATCTTCAGCTGCCCCAGGGTCCAGCCTCTCGAGAGCTGTCCCATCACGCAGATCGCGAGCGGATTCAGACCCGCCACCACGAGTGGAAAGGTCCAGCCCTTCCATCCCTTCAGATCGATCGCCCAGTAAAAAACCGCCAGCAGCGCCGTCACGTAGGCTCCGCTGAACAGCATCCACGACGGCGTCCAGAGCCGCTTCACCACCGGGCACACGGTCCGAACCCCCACCGACCCCGGGCCTTCGGCGGGAAGGGAGCCGAGGGGATGAAAAAGGAAATTCTTAGCAATCGGACCACGGACTACGGACTACGGACTACGGACTGCGCACCAAGCACGTGACACGCCGATACCCCCACGTTGACAAGCTCGCCGGTCCGCCGTAAGCGACCGTCTCACGATGCCTCTCCCTGACGAACCTGCTCCGACCGCCCCCGACGAGATCGCCGGGGCTCTTGCCGACCCCGGCTACGCGGTCGTGCCGGGCTTTCTCGGTGAGGCGACGGGGCTCGCCCTGCTGGAGGAAATCCGCGCCTCGCGCGAGCGGGGGGATCTGCACGAGGCGGCGGTGGGACGCGGCGGGGAAAAACAGGTGCGGAGCGAGATCCGGAGCGATCATGTCCTCTGGCTCGACCCGGCCGATCTGTCGCCCGCGCAGTCATGCTATTGGGAGGCGCTCGCAGCGGTGCGGGCCTCGCTGAATCGCGAGCTTTTTCTCGGTCTTTTCGACCTGGAGGCGCACCTGGCCTGCTATCCGCCCGGGGCATTTTACAAGGCGCACCTCGATTGCCATCGCGGGGTCTCGGCGCGCACGGTCTCGGCGATCCTGTATCTGAATCGCGATTGGACTCCGGAGGACGGCGGGCTGTTGCGGCTTTACACGGATCGTGAAGCAGGCACGGCGGGTCCTTTCGTGGACATCGCGCCGGAGTTCGGCAAACTCGTGCTTTTCCTGTCGGCGGATTTCTGGCACGAGGTGTTGCCGGCGAATCGCGAACGGTTTTCCCTGACAGGCTGGTTCCGCAAACGCGATGCCAGCCCGATCTGACCCTGTCGGGTCGCGCATCACACCCTCTTTGCTCCCCGCGATGAATCCCTACCTCTCCTCCGTCGGCCTGCTCTGTCTGAGCAATCTTTTCATGACCTTCGCCTGGTATGCCCACCTGAAGGAAATGGGCCACAAACCCTGGCTGATCGCCGCGCTGGTGAGCTGGTGCATCGCCTTTTTCGAATACATGCTCCAAGTGCCGGCGAACCGGATCGGCTACACGGTGATGAACGTGGGGCAGCTGAAGATCCTGCAGGAGGTGATCACGCTTTCGATTTTCGTGCCCTTCTCGGTGTGGTATCTGAAGGAGCCGCTGAAGCTCGATTATCTCTGGGCGGGGATCTGCCTCCTCGGAGCGGTTTATTTCGTGTTCCGTGGTGAATTGGCGGGCGTGGCGAACGGATGAACATCTGATTTTTTGGGAGCGCTCCGGGAAAAATCGGCTAGGCTCGCGCCGATGACCGGGGAAACCCTCAGATTGATCCTAGTTTTCGTCCTCCTCGCGGCGGTCTTCGTGGCCTTCGTGAAGGAGTGGTGTCCGCCCGATCTCACGGCGCTCGGAGCGCTCGCGATCCTGATCCTCACCGGCACGCTGAATGAAAAGGATGTCGCGGGGATCTTCTCCAACAACGCTCCGCTCACGATCGGGGCGATGTTCGTGCTGAGCGCGGCGCTGACGAGGACGGGGGCGATCGAGAGGATCGCGCGCTTTTTCTCCCGCGCGGCGGGCAAGAGCGAGATGAAGGCGCTGGTATTGCTCGCGGCGATCGTGATCCCGCTGTCGGCCTTTCTCAACAACACGCCGATCGTCGTGGTCTTCCTGCCGGTGTTGCTCGGTTTCGCGCGGGCGAGCGGGCTGAAGGCCTCGCGCCTGCTCATTCCCCTCTCCTTTTT
>JALRFZ010000689.1 GCA_023253615.1 Verrucomicrobiales bacterium
CCTCGACCCTCTCGACCGAAGAGCACCACCTCGTCATCGAAATGGCGGTGAAGCAGGCCCGCCAGCGCGGACTCGTCATTGCCGGCACGGGATCGAATTCCACCCGCGAAGCGATCGATCTGACCCAGGCCGCCGAAAAGGCCGGTGCCGATGCCGCCCTCCTCGTGACGCCTTATTACAACAAGCCCTCGCAGGAAGGCCTCTACCAGCACTACAAGGCGATCGCGCTCTCGACCGACCTGCCCTTGATGCTCTACTCCATCCCCGGACGCTGCCACATCCAGATCGATGTGGAGACCTGTGTGCGACTCGCCCACGATTGCCCGAACATCAAGGCAATCAAGGAAGCCGGAGGCGTGACCGAACGCGTCCGCCAACTCCGCGCCGCCCTCCCGGCCGAGTTCGAGATCCTTTCGGGCGACGACGCCCTCACCGTGGATTTCATGAAGGAAGGAGCCGTCGGCGTCGTCTCCGTCGCGGGCAATCTCATCCCCGGGCCGATGGCCGATCTCACCCGCGCCATGCTGGAGAACCGCATCGGCGACGCCGAGTCGATTCATGCGAAATACGCCCCGCTCTTCAACGCCTTCCTCAAGATCGACACCAATCCGGTCCCGATCAAGGCGGCGCTGGGACTCACCGGAGCCTGCCGACCCAAGCTGCGCCTCCCCATGGTGGAGATGAGTGCCGAAAAGGTCGAAGAACTCCGCTCGATCCTTGCCGAAATCGGGATTCTCTGAAATTCCCCGTCGTTTTCATCCCCAACCGCTTTTCGTCATGTTGAACATTCTCGTTACCGGATTCCGCGGACGCATGGGTCAGGCCGTGGCCACCGCCATCGGCGAAGACGGCGAGGCGCGTGTCGCCGCCGGGATCGATCTGGGTGATTCCCTCGAGGAAGCGCTGAAAAAGAGCGAGATCGTGATCGATTTCACGCTCCCCTCCTTCACGAACGAACTGGTCGAAGGCTGTGTTGCCACGGGCACCCCCTTCGTCATGGGCACGACCGGCCACGACGACGCCCAGCTCGAGCTGATCCGCCGCGCCTCCGAGGAGATTCCCGTGGTCCACGCCCCGAATTTCTCGGTCGGAGTGAATACGCTTTTCTGGCTGACCCGCCGCACCGCCGAGATCCTCGGCGACGACTTCGACCTCGAAGTCGTCGAGATGCATCACCGCCACAAGAAGGATTCCCCGAGCGGCACGGCACGCCGTCTCGCCGAGATCCTCACCGAGGTGCGGAACCTGTCCTACGATGAAGATTGCCGCCACGGGCGATTCGGCGATGTCGGAGCCCGGACGAATCACGAGGTCGGCGTTCATGCCATCCGCGGCGGCGACGTCGTCGGCGACCACACCGTGATCTATGCCGGGAACGGCGAACGGGTCGAGCTGACCCACAAGGCCTCGAGCCGACTCACCTTTGCCAAGGGTGCCGTGCGCGCCGCGAAGTGGATCAAAGCCGAGGGGCTCAAGAGCGGTCTCTTCGACATGCAGGACGTCCTCGGGCTCAAGTGAGGATGGCCCGCGTCGGGATCAGCCTCGGGTCGAATCTCGGCGATCGCATCGCCCATCTCCGCACCGCCGTCGAACGGCTCGCGACGGTGCGCAGGTCGGACCACCTGCTGCTTTCCCCCGTTTTTGAAACCGAGCCGGTCGATTGCCCCGAGGGATCGGGAGCGTTTTACAACGCGGTCATTGAGATC
>JALRFZ010000690.1 GCA_023253615.1 Verrucomicrobiales bacterium
GGGCAAGCCCGCCGAGATCATCGAAAAGATCATCGACGGCAAGCTCGGCAAGTTCTACTCGATCAACTGCCTTCTCGACCAGCCTTTCATCAAGGACAACGACAAGACGATCCAGGCTCTCCTCGACGATCTGTCCAAGGCCGCCGGCGACACCGTCACCGTCACCCGATTCAGCCGCTACGCCGTCGGCGAAGAGTCCTGATCCCCGATCGAAGGCGGACGAAACGTCCGCATCCCCTTTGAAGCCCGGTTCCCGAAAGGGGCCGGGCTTTTTTGTAGCCGCGGCCGAAAAGGTCCCGGTCGCGGGCGTGGCCTACGGAATACGCTGAAAACACGGAAACGTGGACGTTGGGATGGAAGGTGCGGTGCTGCTCTGTGTCCTGGCGCTGTCCACGTGCACCGGAGGATTTTACTCTCTCCCTTCCGTGTATTCGGTGTGTTCCGTAGGCCGCCTTTTCGATGGCCCGGCCGCGTCCCGTCACTTTCCGTCGCTGAGAAAATCGCAGATCACGCCGGCCATGCCTGCGACACCGGTCTTGAGGCATTCCTCATCGACATCGAAAGCCGGGGTGTGGATCTCGCCCTTGATCCCTTTCGCTTCGTTCGCGACCCCGAGCCGGAAGTAGAAGCCCGGACTCACTTTGGCGAAGTGGGAAAAATCCTCGCCCCCCATCCCCGGGACCGACTCGATCACATTCGCGTCTCCCGCGATGCGGCGGAGGATCGGAAGGGTCGCATCGACCAGCTTGGGATCATTGTAGACGCTCGGATACCCCTTCCGGTAATCGAGGGTGTGGCTCGCGCCGTGGGCGGCGGTGATGCCGTCGAGGATCTGGTACATCATCTTCATCACCGAATCGCGGAAGGCCTCGTCATAGGTTCGCACCGTGCCGGTGAAGCGGACTTCGTCGGCGAGGATGTTGTGGCGTTGTCCGCCCTGGATCGTTCCGACCGTGAGCACGAGCGGCTGCCGCGTGTCGGTGCGGCGGCTCCGGATCGTTTGCAGCGCCGTGATCGCCTCGGCCGCAACGGTGATCGCATCGACGCCGCGTTGCGGGGCCGAGCCGTGGGCCATCGTCCCTTTGATGACGACTTCGAAGGTGTCGCTGTTGGCGCTGTCGTATCCCGAGGTGTAGGAAAACTGACCCGCCTCGAGGTAGCGCGTCGTCTCCAGATCGGCACCTTTGGGGGTGATCGTCGGACGGCAATGCAGGGCGAAGACGGCCTCGGGCCGGGGATTCTCCATCGCTCCCTCGGCGACCATTTGCTTCGCACCCCAGTCACCTTCGTAATCGATCGGCATGCCTTCTTCCGCAGGCTGGAAAAGAAACTTCACCGTGCCGGAGAATTCCTCCCGGTGTTTTGCGAGGACCTCGGCCACCCCGAGCGCAACGGTGGTGTGGACATCGTGACCGCAGGCGTGCATCACCCCCGGGTTCCGGGAGCGGTAGGGTTTGCTGCTGAGCTGGGTGATCGGCAGGGCGTCCATGTCGGCGCGCAGGGCGACGCAGCGGTCGCTCTCGCCGCCCTTGCCGTGGAGGAGGGCGACGATGCCGTGCTTCGCCACGCCCGTCTCCACCTCGAGGCCGAGTTCGGTGAGTCGCTTCGCGACGTAGGCGGCCGTTTTATCCTCCTCGTTCGAGAGTTCGGGATTCGCGTGGAGATGGCGGCGGGTCTCGACGAGTATGGGAAAGAGTTCGTCGATGGTCTTGGCGAAGATCGCGTCGCGTTCCGATCCCGGAGCTGGTTGGGTGAAGGCAGTGCAGAGGAGTGTCGCGATGCCGGCACTAGCGGAGAGAAAGGATGATTTCATCCTTCCGAGCATAGGAAATTCCGGATTCGCCGGCAAGCCGTGATCTGCTTCCAATCGCGCCGGATTCAGGGCAACAGGTTGATCGCGCAGCCCATCGCTTCGGTCTTCGGCGTGGCGACGGGTTTGCCTTCGCGGATCGCGGTGAGGGCGTCGCGCAGATCGTGCGTCTTGATCTCGCGCTGGCGTTTCGTGGGGCCGAGGTAGAGATCGTTGATGCGGCCCTGGTAGAGCATTTTGCCATCGGGCGCGACCACCACCACCTCGGGAGTGGTCTTGGCACCCAGTTGTTTGGCGAGCTGCTGGTTGCCGTCGGTCAGGACCGGCGCGGTGAATTCCATCATCGTCGCATGTTGCTTGCGGTCGGTCTCGCTCACGGAGGTATCGGAGTGGACAATGCGGAAAACAAAGTCGTCCGCGAAGTCCTTTGCAATGGCATTCATCTCCTCGCCGAACTTGTTCGAGGTCGGACAGTAGGGGGAGACGAAGAAGATCACCGCGCCTTTCCTGCCTTCGGCATCGAGCGGCGCAACGCCTTTGCCCTCGAGATCCGGGAGTACGAGCGGCGCGGCGGTGGCCAGGGACGCGACGGCGAAGGAGAAAAGGATCGGGAGCGGAAAGAAGCGGTTCATCGGCTCATGGTTTACCGCTTCCCGCCTCCCGGAGCAAGCCCACAGAGAGCAGGCGGCAGGTATTGCCCCGGCGCGAAGTCGTCCCCCGCGAGGCTTGACCAATCGGGCCGCGCTCCCGAATCTGGAGAAAATCCCCTCCATCATCCATGATCGAACGCCGCTTCCTTTCCCTGCTTTTCGCCTGCCTCTCGACTTCGTGGATCAGCGCTCAGGAAGTAGTGCCGCCGGCGAAGGAAAACTTCCACCTCTACCTCCTCGTCGGCCAGTCGAACATGGCGGGTCGCGGTGTCGTCGAGCCGCAGGACCAGAAAGCCGATCCGCGCGTGCTCATGTTCGATCGCGAAGGGCGCTGGGTGCCGGCGGTCGATCCGATGCATTGGGACAAACCCACCGCCGGCGTCGGGCTGGGGCGCAGCTTCGCGTCCGAGATCGCCAAGGCGCATCCCGGTGTCACCATCGGGCTCATTCCCTGTGCCGCGGGTGGATCGTCCATTGACACTTGGAAGCCGGGTGTGATGCACGACCAGACACGGTCCTATCCCTGGGATGACACGGTCAAGCGTTTGAAAGCGGCACTGCCCTCCGGCACCTTGAAAGGCATCCTGTGGCATCAAGGCGAGAGCGATTGCAAACCGGACCTCGCGCCGGCCTACGAAGCGAAGCTGCTCGATCTCGTGGCGCGCTTTCGGGCTTTGTCAGGATCTCCCGAGGTCCCCTTCCTCGTCGGGCAGATGGGGAAATTCCCCGACGTTCCATGGACACCGGAGATCACGATGATCGATGCCGTGCATCGCCGCCTCCCGACGCTCGTCGATCGTTGTGCTTTTGTCTCCGCCGAGGGGCTCGCGCACAAGGGCGATAAGATCCATTTTGATTCGGCCTCCTTCCGGGAACTGGGTCGTCGCTACGCCGCCGCTTACCTGCGTCTGGAGACGCTCGCTGCAGAAGCGGTGGCCGATACCATCTATGTGAAAGGCAGGATCATCACCCTCGATCCGGCCGAGTCGGTTGCCGAAGCGATCGCGGTGAAGGACGGCCGCATCCTCGCCGTCGGCACGACTGCCGCGATCGAAGCCCTCGCCGGCCCCGCGACCCGGCGCGTCGATCTCGCCGGTCGAACCGTCGTACCCGGGTTCATCGAGAGCCACTGTCACTCCCTCGGGGCGGCGCGTGCCGCCCTCGATGGCGACTACGCCGAGCTGAGGAGCATCGCCGAGGTGCAGGACTGGATCCGCCGCCGTGCCGCCGGGGTCCCGGCGGGGACCTGGATCGAAGTGCCGCGAAACGAGATCACCCGCCTCATCGAACAGCGCTTTCCGACACCGGAAGAACTCGATGCGGCGACCACCGAGCATCCCGTGGTGTTCGTCTCGGTCACGAAGACGGTGCTGAACTCCGCCGGCTGGAAGATCCTGGGCCTCGACGACCCCGCCGCCACCCTGCCCGACGGTGAAGTCGTGCGGGAGGAAGGAAAACCGGTGCTGATGCGCGGAGGCCAAGCCTCGCTGCGGAAGCACATGCCCGCGCCGAAGGTCCATGACTCCGGGGCGATCCTCGCGAAACACGAGGAGTTGGTCAGGGTCTACAATTCGGTTGGCATCACCACGATCTTCGAGCGGGCGATGGATCGCGTGGGTTTCGATACCTTCCGCGAACAAGCCGCGAAAGGCCGTCTCAAGGTCCGCGTGCGTGGCACCTTCCGTTTCTCCGCGAAGGACGCGGCCGGCGTCGAAGCCTATCTCGACCGACTCGGTCTCGCTCCGGGCGAGGGCGATGATCACGTCCGTGCCACCTGCTTGAAGATCACCGTCGATGGCGGCATCCACTGGGGCACGACCTGGCTCAGCGAGCCGCACGGGGAGAAACGCACCGCCTTTTACCGCAACACCGATCCCGCCTACACCGGCACGCAGAGCTACACGCCGGCGCAGATGGAGGCCATCTTCGGCGCCGCCAACGCGAAGGGCTGGCCCATGAGCGCCCACGTCACCGGCGACGGCGGGGCCATGGCCGTGCTCGGTGCCGTCGAGACGGTCGCGAAATCGCAGCCCGACATCCGCGACCGCCGCTTCAACCTCATCCACTGCTATTTCCCCACGCCGGAGATGGCGGCGCTCGCGAAGTCGCTCAACGCGGGCGTCGACACGCAAGGCTACCTCTATGAGCGCGACGCCGATTTCATCGCGAAGATCTACGGTGGCGCTTGGGCCGATCGTTTCATGGGCCTCGGCGAGTGGGTGAAGGCCGGCGTGCCCGTGGGGCTCAACAGCGATCACATGATCGGCTTCGACCCCGACCGGGCCATGAATTCCTTCCGTCCCGCCCTGATGCTCGACATCGCCGTGAACCGGCGCGACGACCGTGGCAAGGTCTTTGGAGAACACCAGCGGCTCAGTCGTCTCGACGCCCTGCGGACGCTCACGGTCTGGCCGGCGTGGTTGAGCTTTGACGAGGAGAAACTCGGCACCCTCGAGCCGGGCAAGCTCGCAGACTTCGCCGTGCTCGACCAAGACTACCTGGAGTGCCCCGCCGAAGAGATCCGGAAAATCGAGGTGGTGAAAACGGTGATGGGCGGCGAGGTGGTGTTTGAGAAGTGAGCCGCCTCACTCCACCTCCACCCACTGCACCGCGTCGATCACGACATAACCGTCGCTGCCTTCGTTGCCCAAGGTCACCGTGGCAGTGGCGCCGGAGGGGAATTCGAAGACGCCGAGTTCGTGGAAGAGTTCGTGCGAGGGTGCCTTCTTCTGATCCACGGTCACGACCTTCTCGCCGCCGGCGTGGCTTACGACGACGCGGGCGTTGGAGGCGCGGTTGTTGTTCGGCGGATAGGCGAGGCGCACCGCGTAGTTCCCCGCTTTCTGGATCGTCGTCGTGAAAAACGCCTTCGCCGTGCCCTTCGCGGTGTTGCCATCATGACGGTAGCCGAAGCCGACGTAGCCCTTCGCCGCGCCGCTTTCCTCCCAATTGCCTTCGAACTTGGCCGCTTCGTCATCGACGACGATGCCTTTGAGCTTGCCCGGATCGGTGCCGCGCGAATCAGCCGCCGGTGCCTCGTAGTGGAGGATCTGCCCATCGGCGAGAAGGCGCTCGCGCAGTTTTTCGTAATCGACGTCCTGCACCGCGATGCCCGCATCGAGCGCCATCGCGGCGGCGGTGGCGGCGCTTTGGGCGAGGATCATGAAGACGGGCTCCATCCGGATCGAGCCGAAGGCGATGTGCGAGCTCGAGACGCAGACCGGCACCATCAGGTTCGTGCACTGTTCCTTTTTCGGCACGAGCGAACCGTAGGCGATCTCGTAAGGACCGCGGGTGCTCACGCCGATGTCACCCTCGTTCTGCACGTAGCCTTCGGGCGTGATGTAGCGCTGCACGTTGTGCGAATCGATCGTGTAGCTGCCCATGCCGACGGATTCGGGCGTGGGCTTCTTTTTGCGCAGTTCGTTCTCGGTCATCACGTAGTCGCCGATCATGCGGCGGGCCTCGCGGATGTAGAGCTGGTGCGACCAGTTCCCGTTGTCGGTGAATTCATCCTTGGGCAGTCCCCATTCGCGCATCGCCTCCTGCACGTCCTTGGGCACGCGGGGATCGTTGCAGATGAACCAGAGCCAGCCTTTCTGATAGGTCTCGTGTTCCCGGATGATCTCGCGACGGCGCTCGTAGCTGGCCTCGGGATAGTCGTAGTTGTAGCCGATGTTGTCGGTGCTGAAGGGGCCGTGGTTGTTCGTGTCGGTCTTGTGGTTCGGAATGGGGTCGAACTTCTCGAAGGTCTCGCGCCAGCCCGCCTCGAAGATGCGCAGGAGCAACTCGTACTGCTTGGGATCGTAGCCTTCTGGCTTGGGGAAGGGGATGCGGTTTTCGGGATGGTTCGTCAGGCACATGCGGAAGCAATAAGCCTGCACGCGTTTGTCGCCTTCGCCCTTCACGCCGGGCGGTTCGGTGCTGATGCGGGGCAGGACGCCGCTCGACGGATCGCCCGGCACGACGTAGGGGCTGATCGGCTTGTCGACCGCGCCGAAATGGTGGCGGTGATGGAGCACGCCGACCTGCACACCGTTCCACTCCTCGCCATAGACCGAGTTGGCCTCGCGTCCGACGTGGTAATCGACCCTGGCGGCCGCGATGAGATCGCCCTCGTAGGTGGCGTCGAAAAAGATCTTTCCGGCGTAGGTCTTGCCGCTCAGGGTCGTGATCGAACGGATCGCGCCTCCCTCGACGACGACTCCCTTTTCGCGGTCGAGCCACTCGTCGCGGTGTACTTCGATGTTGAACTCCTTCACATAATCCTCGAAGACCTTCTCCACCACGCTCGGCTCGAAGATCCACATGGTGCGGTTCTCGCCGTCGATCGCCGGGGTCCCCTGGCCCTGGTTGCCGTATTCGGATTGCTTCTGCCACTTCCAGGTTTCCGGCTTCTGGTATTCGAGGAAGATGCGGTGGTAGAAATCACGGGAAAGACCTCCGATGACCGCCTTGTTCCCCGTGTCGGTGAAGCCGAGGCCGCCGCTGGAGAGGCCGCCGAGGTGTTTGTCAGGACTGACGATGACGACCGACTTGCCCATCTTCTTCGCCTGCACCGCGGCGATCACGGCGGCGCAGGTGCCTCCGTAGATGACGAAATCGTGTTCGCTGGATTTCTCCTGCGCCCCGAGCGGGGAAAGGGCGGCGAGGAGCAGGGCGGTGAGAAAGCGGGGGATCTTCATGGGTGGAGAGCCCCGAAGATAGGAAAGGCCGCGGGTGAAGACAAGCACCCAGTTCGCGCCGGATTTTCCGTGACCAATTCCGCTCCGTCGTGAATCCGTCGAATCCCGGGGGTGCGGCGCTTTTCCGGGTGGAAAATGACCGGGTCTGTCCGAAAGTCTGCGAGCTCTCATACCCATGGACAATCGCAACGTACTCGGCGGCCCACTCATTCCCTGCTCGACCGATCCTCTCACCGGCTTCTACCGCGACGGCAAATGCAACGTCGGTCCCGACGACATCGGATGCCACGCCGTCTGTTGTGTCGTGAACGAGGAATTCCTCGCCTTCAGCCGCGCCTCCGGGAACGATCTCAGCACCCCGATGCCTCTCTACGGCTTCCCCGGTCTCAAGCCGGGCGACCGTTGGTGCGTCTGCGCGGGTCGTTGGAAGGAAGCCCTCGATGCCGGCTATGCCTGTCCCATCATTCTCGAAGCCACCTCGGAGGCCGCGCTGCAATACGTCTCCCGCGCCATTCTCGAGGAATACGCCCTCATCGAGGACGAGGAGTGATTTCCTGACAAAACCGCGAATCGCGGCGCGTGATCGCGATCAAAGACCCAGGCTCGCCTTGATCGAATCGATCTCGGCTCGGAGTTCGGAGACCTCCTCCTTGAGCGAGGTGATTTGCTCCTCCATCTCCGTGCGCCAGCTCGCGGCGGGCGCTTCGGAACCGCGGACGGGCTCTGCCATCGCAGGCATCGCGGGGATCGCATC
>JALRFZ010000060.1 GCA_023253615.1 Verrucomicrobiales bacterium
GTCCGCCCTCACTTCTCGCTAACCTTCGTCCCTCCGGTGTTTCACACCTCTCCGGGCCTGTAGCTCGGCGGTTAGAGCCGGGGACTCATAATCCCTTGGTCCAGGGTTCAAATCCCTGCGGGCCCACTGATTTATAACGAGTTACGATGGGTGTTTCTTGGGGGTTGGCGGTGCGGGGCCAAAAAAGGGCCAATCTGGGAACCCGGTTTTCGGTCATTCATTGAATTCGCCGCCAAGCATCCGAAAAGCTTTTCCAATGCTCCGGGCTCGTGGGGTGAGCTGGCTCGCCGTGAATTTGGCCTCTGGCCGGGGAGGCTGCTTGCGTTTAGTCCGTCCTCGCTCCAGCCGTGAACCGCAGCGCCGCATGATCCGAGATAGGGGCCTTTGACTTCTCCCCGGCGAGGAAGCGGTCGCCGATGCGGGCGAGGCACTCGACATCGGTGACCACGACGCTGGGAGTGTGGATGACGTGGTCGATCTTGTAGCCCTTTCCTGAGTGGGCGAGGTAGCTCCAGTCGCCCATGGGATTCGGAACCCGATAGCCGGAGGCGAAAGGGAAGGGGACCTGCGTGGCTCCCTCCTGCTTAGACTTCACGAAGGGATCGAAGTTGATGTCCCCGGCAAAGAGGATGGCGCGGCACTTGGCTGACTCCATGATCTGACCCAGTTCCGCCCAGTAGGCCTTGCGGTCGGCCGCCTTCTCGTAGGCCGGGGCGCGCAGGCCGACCATCTCGAAAGGGAAGTCGGCGAACTTCAGGTGAAGGAAGTTCGAGATCGCCGAGCCGTCGAACTGCGGTGGCCGGAGGTCGCCGACCTGAAAGGCGTGCTTCGACGCGGCGAAGATCTGGTTGTGGCGCGCCGACGTCTCCGAGACGGCCTGATGGAGAAATCCCGCTTCCCGCATCGCCTCCTTGAAGGGCTCTCGGCTCGGGTCGTCCACGTATTCGTTGAAGAGCACTGTCTCCGCTTCGGTGGCGAGGATCACATCGACGACGGGCGGGATGGGGAAGGGGGCGAGGCGTTCGCTCAGCTCGGACCGGAGCGCCTCGAGATCGGGAGGCAAATTGCAGAAGATCATGCCCTGCTCGAGGAGGATGAGTTGCAGGTGAGGATTCGTCTCTCCCTTCAGGGCGGCCCGGAGGAGATCGAGGGCGCTGTTGGATTCCGGCATGGAGACAAGATGCCGCAAGGTTGATGCATGTTCAAACCTACACTGTGTCATAAGCGTGGTGGAGAGGGGGATTCCCCGTGCGGTCATGGACCATGCTGCCCGACGCAAAACTCCGCAAAGCTCTCCGCCAACGCGACCAGTTCCTCCCGCTGCGCCAAGCCCTCGACCCATGCCGCGGGAATCGCACCTTCCCCGTGAATAATTCCTGCGAGACCGCCGGCGACGCAGGCGGTGGTGTCGGTATCGTCGCCGAGATTGACGGCATGGAGGACGGCGTCGGAGAAATCGTCGTGGCGCGAGTTGACCCAGAGAGCGGCTTCGAGCGTGTCGATGACGTGGCCGGTGGAGCGGATCTCGTCTTCCTCCCGCGCAAAGAGTCGGTCCGGGTGAAGGGCGTCGAAGTGGTCGCGCTCTGCGGGCGAGAAAGCCCAGCGATGATCGAGGATCTCCCAGGCGAAGGCGGTGGCCTCTTCGATCGAGCCGCCGTGAATGAGGTCGCTGGCGACGAGGCAATAGAAGGCGCAGCAAAAGCGGGAACGCTCGTGGGCGTGGGTGAGGGACGAAATCTCGGAGGCTTTGACGATGAGATCGGGAT
>JALRFZ010000106.1 GCA_023253615.1 Verrucomicrobiales bacterium
CGAGATCGATCGCGTCGTCGGACTCGAGCTGGGAGCCGACGACTACGTCGTGAAACCCTTCAGCCCGCGCGAGCTCACCGCCCGGGTCGGCGCCATCCTGCGTCGCAGCAAACGATCTGTCGCCACCGGGGACACGATGGCCTCCGCGACACCCGAAGTGGTGAAAAAAGGCCGCCTCGAGCTGCTCACCGACCGCTACCAGGCCCGGCTCGACGGCGCCGATCTCGGTCTCTCGCGTTACGAATACGGGATGCTGAAGGTGTTCCTCTCCCATCCCGGACGTGTCTATTCGCGCGATCAATTGATGGACCTCGTCTGGGACGAGCCCGAGGCCGCGCTCGATCGCACCGTCGACGCCCACATCAAGACGCTGCGCAAAAAGATGCACGCGATCGATCCCGCCTACGATCCCGTGAAGACCCATCGGGGGCTCGGCTACAGCTTCGACGAGCATCCCTGAACGACCGATGAGGATCACCCTGCTCATCGTCGCCGGTTTCCTCGTGATCGCGGGTAGCGGCTTTTTCATCCTCATGCGCACGATCAGCGAAGACATCGAGCGCCAATACTCGCAGGCCTCCGAGGAGCCCCTCGTCGATTTCGCCCATCTTTTCGCCGGGCTCCTCGAGCAGGACGTGCGCGAGGGAAAAATCGACGTCACCCGCTTTCGCGAAGGTTTCCGCGAGGCCTACGGACGCGAGTTTCTCGCCAAGATCTACCAGCTCGAAAAATCCAAGATCCACACCCAGGTCTACATCACCGATGAAAACGGCATCGTGATCTACGATTCCGACGGAGGCCGCCGCGAGGGGCAGGATTATTCGCGCTACAACGATGTCTACCTCGCGCGGAAGGGAGAATACGGCGTGCGCGCCTCGCGCGAAAATCCCGACGACTCGCGCTCGACCGTCTTCTACATCGCGGCTCCGATCCACCAGGATGACGAACTCATCGGCACGCTCACCGTCTCGCGTCCCGAAAAGGCCATGGCACCCTTCGCCGAGGAGTCCAAGGATCTCGTGATCCGCTGGAGCATCCGCACCGGGGTGATCGTCTTTCTCGTCGCGGCGCTATGGGCCTATCTCGTGCTCCATCCCATCCGCAGCCTCACCCGGCACGCCCTGAACATCGCCGGGGGCGAACAAACGACCGTCCCCGAGACCGGTGTCGCCGAGCTGCGTTCGCTGAGTCGTGCCCTCGAAAAAATGCGCGCCGAGCTCGAAGGGCGCCACTACGTCGAGACCTACGTGCGCGCCCTCACCCACGAGCTGAAAAGCCCCCTCGCCGCGATCCGCGGAGCCGCCGAGCTTGTCGATGAACACATGCCCGAGGAGAAGCGCCGGCGTTTCCTTGATCTCATTCTCGCCGAGACGACCCGGAGCGAGGACATGGTGCGGCGCCTCGTCCAACTCGCCGCGATCGAGAGCCGCACCGATCTCGCCACACGCGAGCGCATCGACCTCGCCGCCCTCGTCCGCGAAGAGGCGGCCGAGTTCGCCCCCTCCGCGACGACCCGCGGGGTCGAGGTGGTTTTGTCAGGATCCGCCGGTGCTGTGACGATCTCCGGCGATCCCCTGATGCTCCGCATCGCGGTGCGCAACGTGCTGCAGAACGCGATCGACTTTTCCCCCGATGGCGGACGGGTCGTGATCGAGGTGACGGAAGGCGGGGGTGGTGCCGCCGCGGCGGTGCGCGTCATCGACCAGGGGCCCGGCCTGCCCGACTACGCGAAGGACCGCGTCTTCGACCGTTTCTATTCCCTGAAGAACGAAGTGACCGGCCGCAAAGGCTCCGGCATCGGCCTCAGTTTCGTGAAAGCCGCGATGGAACTCCACGGCGGCACCGCCACGCTGGAGAACGGCGAAGGCGGAGGAGCCGTGGCGGGGTTGTGGTTTGGGTGAGGGTGGGGGGGCATCCCGTAACGAAGTTTGTCGGTTCCCCGCAAAAAAATCCTCTGCGTTCCGAAAACGCTTGCCCCCTCACTGCC
>JALRFZ010000151.1 GCA_023253615.1 Verrucomicrobiales bacterium
GAGGTGAACTGCGAAAAAACGAGGACACGATGCCCCTCCTCGCGCAGGGTTTCCAACAGGTCCACCAGATAGTCGAACTTCGCCGATCCGCCCGCCGCGTGTTCCTCCCCGAGGAGCCGGGGATGGCAACAGATCTGGCGCAGCTTCAGCAAGGCATCAAGGAACATGATCTGGGCCTGCTGCCCGCGGATCGCGAGGGCCTGGCGCACCTGCTTGTCCATCGTCGAGCGCACCGTCTCGTAGAGATCCTTCTGCACTTCGGTCATCTCGATCTGATGGAGAATCTCGGTCTTGGGCGGCAGTTCCTTGGCCACATCGTGCTTGGTGCGGCGGAGGATGAGGGGACCGACCCGTCTCACGAGCGCGGCGCGGCGCGATTCGTTGCCATTCTTTTCGATCGGCGTCTGCCAGGTGCTGCGAAAATTTTCGAGCGTGCCGAGGAAGCCGGGCATGAGGAATTCCATGAGGCTCCAGAGCTCGCCGAGGTGATTCTCCACCGGGGTGCCGGAAAGGCAGAGACGGTGTCCGGCCCTCAACGATGCCACCGCCCGTGTCACCTGCGCCTCGGGATTCTTGATGTGCTGTGCCTCGTCGAGGATGAGGAGATGGAACTCGTGCTCCAACAAAGCCTCCAAATCGCGATGAAGGAGGGCATAAGAAGTCAGGACGAGATCTGCTTTCGGGATTTTTCGGAAATGGGTTTTGCGGTTCGCTCCTTGAAGGACGAGGACGCGCAGATCGGGGGCGAATTTCGCGGCCTCGCGCTGCCAGTTCATCACCACGCTCGTCGGGGCGATCACGAGCGAGGGTTTGCCGTTGTTGTTTCCAGATTCGACCTCGGCGAGAAGATGGGTCAGGGTTTGGAGCGTTTTCCCAAGGCCCATGTCGTCGGCGAGGATGCCGTGGAGGCCATGCGAAAGGAGGAACTGCATCCACTGGTAGCCTTCCCGCTGATAATCACGCAGCTCGGCACGAAGACCCGGCGGCACCGGGACCCGTTCGATCGCCGAGAAGTCGCGCAGCTTCTCCTTGAGTTCGATGATCTCGCGCGGCACCTCGACCGGTAGCGATTCGTCGCCGAGTTCTCCGGCGAGCAGGGCGGCATCCAGCTTGCCAAGTCTCAGCGCCCCCTTGCCGTCGAACTTGAATTCCATCAACTCGCCCAGCGTGATGAGGATGCGGCGGAAGCGTCCCACCGGCAGGACGAGGCCTCGTCCATCGGGAAGGAAGATGAGGAACTCCTGTCCCGAAGGCATCCCTTCGGTGACCTCGAGAAAGTGGTTCTTCACGAGCGCGGCGAGGATGGGCTGCAGCTCGAAGGTTTCCCCGTCGATCTCGAAGCCGGCGGAAAGATGGAACCATCCCTTGCCCTCCTCGACGATCTCCGCGCTCCAGCCCTGGGTGCGGAAGACGAGCGGCTTGTAGCCGACCTCGGGAGCAAATCTCACCTCCCACTTCCTCTGCTCGAGCGCGGCAACGCCGTCGTGGCGGAAGCGCTGCCAATAGAACTCGGGATGCGGCCATTTTTTCGCATCGGGCGACCAGAGGGTGCCTTCGAAATCGGGACGCTCGAGTTTGCGGAGCGACTGCGGCGGCTCCTCGGCTCCAGGATGCAGGTCGAGGGCGTAGAGCGTGTTCAACGCGGTCGTCTCGGCGGCACGGTCGCGGGGGATCTTGCGTTCCGGCGTGACGACCGGAGGCAGGGCCCCGCCCGGCGAGAGCGGCACGCGATGACCCTCGTAGATCGCGAAGGCTTCGGCAAACACTTCCGGCAACCAAGCGCTGCGTTCTCCCTCGGGACGACGTCGCACGCGGAGGAGGAAAGAGGGTCCGGTCTCCGAGGCAACCCTCTTGGGTGTTTGGTCAGGCTCCGCCGCCACCGAGAGCGTCTGGCCAGTCGTCATTTTCTCCGCGAGGGGAGCTTCGCCCATGGCCCGGGCAAGACGGGCCCCTTTACCTTTGGCGAGATGGAAAAGAACGGCTGCGGCATGAGCGCAATTGACGCCGACATCGCAACCGCAATCGCCTTCCAGGGTCAGGCCTCCGCCCTCGTGCCAGACCGCGATCACCGGGGCATACGAACGGCCGTCTTTCTCCACGACCGTGCCGCGGAGCTCCGCGTCACCCGTGTCGAGCAACTCCGCATCGGTCTGCGCCACCTGTTTCGCGGCGGCGAGGCGCTTGCCTCCGGCGAGGGCGGCTCCATCGAAACGTCCCTGCCACGCCTCGGACTCGAGCCAGGCGGAGAGTTCGGAAAGATCGAGGGACTGCATGCGGGGAGTCTACTCCACCTTCATCACCCCGTTCATCACCATCCAGTGACCGGGGAAGGTGCAGAGGTAGGGATAATCCCCCTTCTCCTGAGGCGCGTCAAAGTGGATCGTGAAGTCCGCCTTCGGATTGACCATGTCGGTCCAGACGAGGACGTCGTCCGACTTCGGCACGTAATGGCGCGCGAGTCCCTCGGGATCGGCGATCATGAGGTTGCAGAGTTCACCCATCGATTTCAACGTGCCCGGCTTCGCGAGGAGCCAATTGTGGGGGACGAGATCGGGGTTCACAAAATGGAGGCTGATCCGCTCGCCCGCCTTCACGCGAAGCTCTTTCTGCACGAACTGCAAGCCGAGCCCTGCCTCGACCTTGATCTCGCGTCCTTTGGAGCCGCCCGCCCAAGGATTCGGCTTCGAGGCGACGGGCGCGACCACGCCGATCTGGGCGGCGTGCATCGTCTTCGGGATCTTCGTGTAGCCGGTGAATTCGGTATAGGGCTCGCCGAGTTCGTGTACGGTCAGGAAAAGATCCTGCCCCGTGCCAAGACGGAGATGCACCTGACCCGCCGGCACGATCTGCGGGATCTCGAGGAAGAGCGCCTTGCCCCCCTCGAGCCGCTGCACGCTGCGCACCTCGAGCGGATCATGCCCCGGCGTGTCGGGGTAACGCACCGAATACTCGGGCGAGCCGTAGGTGCCGCTGTATTTGTAGGTCCAGCACTGCGCGAAAGTCTCCGCGGTGAGACCCGCGGATTCGGAAACCGGCTGATCGAAACGGACGATGACGCCGTTTTCCCTCGTTTCAAAACCTACCGGCACGGGAGTCCCACCGGTAAAACGGACCCTCTGGAACGAGCCGTCGAGCGGCGTGTAGGTGCCCCAGCCTTGCAGACCGGCCACGTAGAGCGCGCCATCTTTCCCGTTGAAACGCGCACACTGCGGGCCGGAGTCGAAATTGCCGCTGATCTTCATTGCGGCGGACTGCCAGCGTCCTTTCACCTGCTCGCGCATCACGAGCCAGGCACTGCCTCCGCCGGAGGAGAGGTGGACGAGATTGCCATTGCCTTCGAGCGGCTTCCACGCCTCGCCGGAGACGAAGGCCTGGCTGCTCGCAGAGTTGTCTTCGCCGCGCGGCAGATAGAGGAGCACCGGCTCCGGGGCCTTGCCGTCCTTCGGTCCTCCGGCACCGAAATGGGCGCCTTCGTTCACGCCGAGTTCGACCTGGAAGACGCTCGTTGCGGGTGTCCAGTCGCCCTCCTGCGCGCTCGTTGTCAGAAAACGTCCGTCCTTCGAAATGCCGAGTCCGTTCGGATTGCGGAAGCCGGTCGCGAGCACGTCGAGTCGGCCTTCCTTGTCGATGCGACAGAGTCCCTGGTTGCCCGAAGTGAAATACCAGCTGCCCGCCGCATCCCGCTCGAGGCCGACGATGAAATCATGCCCACCGGGCGAGGATTGCATCGCGTTCGTCACGCATTCGTGGTAGTCCGCCTCGTCGTCGCCATTGAGATCGTGGAGACAAGTGATCTGATCGCGGCCGAGGACGTGGATCTTCCCGTCGACGATCTTCATCCCGAGCGGCTGATGCAGGCCGGTGGCGAAACGTTTCCAGCGGAGCTTCTCAAGCTTTTCATCGATGCCGCGCACCAGCCAGACTTCGCCCGTCATCGTCGCGACCGCGGCGCTGCCGTCTTCGAAAAAGTCATGGGCGGTGAGGAAAAAGATCGTGCCGTAGGGATTCTCAAAGGGAATCGTCAGCGTGTCGGTGGCGAAAGGCTTTTCCGCCCCCACCGTGCCCTTGGTCTCGAGCCACTGCGGCCACTGCGCCGGACCACCCTGGGTCAAGGAGGCGAGCTTCTCCGGGGCATCGCCGCGGGCGTTGAGGTGATGCGTCTTGCCTTCGGCTTCATAGGCAAAGACCACCTCCTTGCCATGGCGGTAAAATCCGAGATAACGCCCCTCGCGTCTTTCGTCAGACTTCGCCACCACATCGCCCTCCATCGGGGCCCCGGCCATGAAACCGTGCCGCGCGTCGTTAAGCCTGACAAAACCACCTTTCCACGTCACCGGAAAGCTGAGCGTCTCCGGATTGAAGACCGCGGCAAGATCGTCGTAGCGGACGCAGACTCCCTTCGGCAGGGTGAGTCCCGCTCCTTTGAAGACGCCGCTGAAGACGTTGCCGAGATCGCTTTCGGCCCAGCGCCCGTCTTTCCAGGTGACCTGGTCGTTCTGGTTGCCCCAGTGGCCTTGTTGGCCCCCGTCCATCCCGGGGAAATCGGGGATCAGTTCGGGCAGAGGCCGGTGCGTGAGAAAGGCGAGCGCCTGTTTCCCGTAGAAATCGAAGACACGCTCGCGGTTCACGAAGGCTTTCCAATGGCGGTTCTGTGAGGGATCGAGCGGCGCCAGGGTCGGTTCGAAGGGCGCGGGAGCCGGTGCCCGCGGTCCCGTGAGAATCGCGTCGATGTTGTCGAAATTCCAGAGACCGAGGGTGTTGTCCATGCGCTCGCGCGGTGCGTTGCCGGAGCGGGGTTTCATGACTCCTCGGGAAAGCCGCACATCATCAAGGATGCCGTCGCACCCGATCCCGCCCTCGACGAGACGACCGAAGGCGAGCTGCTCCTTCTCCGCCTGCTTCAACTCGCCCGCCTTGCCGACGGGCTTCTCCAGCACCTTCTTTCCATCGACCCAGAGCGTGACCAACTCGGCATCGACGCTGGCGACGAAGTTGTGCCATTGCCCGTCACAAACATCGACGCCGGAATCGAAGTCTCCCCCGCGGCCGGGCAGGTAAAGGGCGAGCGTGCCGCGCCCGGCATGCGTGTAGAGCTCCCAATGGGTGCCGGCCGATTTCGGATTGCAGGCGACGAGGATGTTGTAGCGATCCTTGCTTTCGAGCTTCGCCCGGCATTCGATCGAGAAGGGCAGCGTGTGATAGTCGGAGCTGCCATCGATGACGATTCCACCCGAGAGGGCCTTGCCGAATTCGTCGCTCAGCGAGGCGACCTCCGATCCCTCCTTGATTTCTGACCTCCGACCTCCGACCTCTGACTTCGTCTCCCTCCAGGTGCGATAACTCGGCTTCGCCGCGGGCGGCGCGTCATCGAGCTGCGGGAGGAGCCAGTTCAGACCGTCGAGGTTGTCGAGGAGCCGGCCCTCGGCGTCTTCGTTCGTGTGGTTGAGGATGCCGACGGGGCCGTTGTAGCCGCTCGCGCGGATCTGACGGAGCACCTTCACATCCTCGGTGCCAACGCCAAGCGGGAGGATCTTGCGCCCCTTCGCCTCGCCATCGATGTCCATGCCGTTGAGATTGAAGCACAGCAGGTACGGTTTCATCAATTCGATCGCCGCGGGCAGACGGTCGAGATGACTGTGGCCGTGGTGAAGGTTGTAGATGATGCCGACATGGTCGGCGCCGTGGTTCTTCTTCAGATACTCACAGACGGCGACGAGGTTCTCCGGCTCGCCGCCCCAGCCGCCGTGATTGTAGAGTCCGAGTTGGCAACCAGCCTTGCGGGTGCGCTCGACGACGGGCAGCAGCCTCGTCGCCGCACCTTTGATCCGTTCCTCCGGCGTGGCTTCGTCCCCGCCACTGAGAGTGAGCCAGATCTGCGGATGGAGATCGTACTTCTCGAAGAGCCGGAAGGCCTCGTCATGCGTGCTCCAGAAGGCGAAGAATTCGATCCCGTGTTTTTGGTAGGCGAGGATCTCGCGCTCGAACTCCGCGACGTGTTCCTGCCTCCAGTCGTAGGCGATTTTTTTGATGCCCATCTTCGCGACCATCTCGGCCCGTTCCTCGGGAGATCGTTTCTTCGCGTCAAAGGGCACGATGCACCAGGCCGCGAGATTCGACTTGTCGAAGAGATCCGCGGCGACAAGAGGGGTTCCGATCGAACACGCGATCAGGATGGAGAGATGGAGGTAAACTTGAGGGGTTTTCATGGAATACAGTCAGGGGAGGCGGCCTACGGAATACGCAGAAGACACAGAAAAGGGAATACTAGCTCGGTTGCCATTCACTTGGAGCTACGGTGGTCTAACACTTATCCGAGACCTGCTCGACAACTCCATGAGCAGACGAATTCAGAAATCGTTCGATCTCAATCTTGGGAAAATGTCCAAAATTCACGAGAAGCCCCAGCTCAAAGCCCGTAGCCTTCAGGTAATTGATGATCTGTGCGCGGTGCTCATCCACAAGATTGGAAACCGCCTTTAGCTCAACGACGACTTTGCCAAAGCAAATCAGGTCGGGCACGAACTTTTGCGAAAGATTCCGCCCCTTGTACACTATGGGGACTTGAAACTGCGGATCATACGGAATTCCGCGCAGTGACAATTCGATTTCAAGACATTCCTGGTAGATCGATTCCGTGAACCCACACCCCTTTTCCCGATAGACTTCAAAGCACGCTCCGCGAATTCTGAAACTTTCATCTCGAAAAATAAAACTGTTCATGAGAACTCATTATGTTCACTTTCCTGCCTCTGCAATTAAAAAGTCATTCGACCGCTAATTTGTGTATTTTGATGCCTGCGGCATCTATCTCGGTCCTCTGTAATTCCGTGTTTTCCGTGTATTCCGTAGGCCGCCCCTTCTCCGCTCGATGGTAGGCCGCCTCTTCTTTGCTGGATGGCTGGCGGCAAATTCGCGAGTTCTCAAGCCAACCTCCCCGCCTTCACCACGCCGCCTTGCATCACGGCGATGAAATTCCGCCGGTCTTCGAGAAGGGCGATGTCCTTCATCACGTCTCCCTCGACGATGAGCAGGTCGCCGAGTTTCCCTGTCTCCACCGAACCGATTTCACTCTCCCGGCCCATCATCTTCGCGCCACCGAGGGTGGCGCAACGGATCGTGTCGAGGACGCTGAAGCCGACGTAATCGACGAAGAAGGTCAGCTCCTGCGCGTAGGTGCCATGGGGCGTCCAGCCGAATCCGTAATCACCCCCGAGCCCGATCGTGCCTCCGGCTTTCAGGACTCGGCGACAACTCTCAGCCCCGGCTTCCAGCGTCTCCTGATGCCCGTCAATGACGCGCTGGGACATGCCGAACTCCTTCCCGCGATCGACGCTGAATTTCTCAAATCCCAAACCCGGACACATCGGCACGTTCCGCTTCAACATCAGCTCAAGGCACTCGTCGTCCATGAAGGTGCCGTGCTCGATCGCGTCATAGCCGGCCTTCAGCGCGTTGCGGATTCCCTCCGTGGCGCGGCAGTGGCCGGTGACCTTCAGTCCGTGATTGTGCGCCGTCTGCACGACCGCGTGCATCTCATCAAACGTCATGCAGAGGGTGTGGTGGTCGTTGATGTCGGGCGAGGCGGCATCGCCGGTGGGATAGGTCTTCACCCATTCGATGCCGTCTTTGACCAGCTTGCGGACGGCGGCACGCGCTTCCTCGGGCCCGTTGACGATGAAGACGATGCCCTCCATCCCGATCTTGCGGTAGTCGGGGTTCCAGTCCATCAGCCCGCCGGCGCCGCAGATCTCGCGACCGCTCGCGGAGAGGCGCGGACCGGGGATCATGCCCTCCTCGATCGCCTTCTTCATCCACACGTCGATGTTGTGGAGGCAGCCACCGCTGCGGGCCGCCGTGTAGCCGCATTCCAGGGCCGTCTTGGCATTCACCGCCGACTGGAGGGTGACGTATTCCACCGGATACTTGATGTCGAGATCCTGCAGCTCGGTGACGTTGAAATAGGTGAGGTGAATGTGCGCCTCGATCAGCCCGGGCAGGATCGTGCCGCCTTTCGCATCGATGGTGCGAATGTCAGGATCGAGCGCCGGCAATCCGGCTGCGGCTCCTGCGTAGGTGATCATCCCGTCCGTCACCACCACCGCCGCCTCCGGCAACGGCGGAGCCCCGGTCCCGTCGATGAGCGTGCCGTTGCGGATGAGGGTGATGCCGGGCTGGGGTTTCATGGTTAACAGCTTAGCGAACCCTCCGCTCGAACGATAGAACAAAAGCGGCGCGGGATGGAATGCGAGCGGCAGGGGCCGGTGGCCTACCATCGAGCGGAGAAGAGGCGGCCTACCATCGAGCGGAGAAGAGGCGGCCTACGGGATACACGGAAAACACGGAATTACAGAGGACCGAGATAGATGCCGCAGGCATCAAGAATCAGGCGACATGAAACCTCGGGTTGCATCAGTTCCTAACTTCCCCCTTCCGTGTCTTCTGCGTATTCCGAAGGCCGCCCCTCCATTCTTCAAGCTTTCGCCGCCTCACCCCGCCCCCAACGGTG
>JALRFZ010000195.1 GCA_023253615.1 Verrucomicrobiales bacterium
CCGCATCGGCGCGGCGTTTCAGCGCCCGGAGGCGGTATTGGGCTCGGAAACCCTCGACCGCGCGCGGATCGCCGCCTTTGGCAATGATGGAACGCGTCACCGGATGGAGGCTCCCGGGATGATCGCGCAGGAAGTCCTCGATCGCCGCGAAGCGCTCCGCCACCCAGGGCCCTTCATAGAGGAGCAGGGCCGCCTCAAGGAAGGGTGCAAAATCGATCTCGAGCCGTCGTCCCCCGATCGCCTCGAGACGGGCGACCGCCGCGTCGAAAAGGGAGGCGGCCTCGTCGTTGCCGAAAAAGGCGAGCTGGTCGGCCCTCGGCACGCCGAAGGTGAAATCATCGGGACGCCACCAGCGCGATTCGCCCGGGGCCCGCGAGTAGGGATCGCCTCCGTCAAACCCGGCCGCGACCGCGAGCACCGTGGCGGCCTCGGCCGCCGTCTTGGTGAAGATCGAGATGCAGTCGAGCGAGCGACAGGCGGGCACGACGCCCTTCGTCGAGAGCAGGCCGAGACTGGGCTTCAGACCGATCAGCTCGTTCAGCCCGGCCGGGATGCGGCCCGATCCCGCCGTGTCGGTGCCGAGGGAAAAACTGACGAGATCCCGCGCCACCGCCACGGCCGAGCCCGACGACGAGCCGCCGGGGAGGAAGTCCGGATGAAAGGGATTCTCCGGCGTGCCGTAGGGCGAGCGCACCCCGACGAGTCCCGTCGCGAACTGGTCGAGATTTGTTTTCCCCATCGGGATCGCCCCGGCCGCGATCAGCTTCGCGACGACGGTGGCGTCCTCGGCCGGATCGTAGGCATAGTCCGGACAGGCCGCCGTCGTCGGGGTGGAGGCGAGGTCGAGGTTGTCCTTGATCGCGAAGGGGATCCCGTAGAGCGGGAGCGAATCGGGAGAAGTGGCTTCGAGCACCGCGAGCACGGATTCGAGCCGGGATTCCGGCGTCAGCGTGATCCAGATCCGCGGATCCGAGGCGGCGATGCGTTCGCGCAGGATCGCGACGACCGCGCGGGGGGTGATGGCACCGCTCCGATAGGCGGTGAGAAGATCGGGGATGGCGAGAGAGGGCAACATGGCGGGGCGTTCAGCGAGAGGGATTTGCAACCCTCCGCAAGGCCCGTGCCATCCCGGCCAGGGAAGCGCTCGCGCCGATGCCCGTCCCGGTGGATCAAGCCGCCAGTTCCAGCATCCCCTCACCCGCTGCGACGATGGGCACCGCTTCGTTGCGGAGGACATTCCGGAGGATCAGCGATCCGCGGCGACGGGAAAACTCCACCACTTCGCCCGATTGCCACCAGGTCACATCGTGCCGGCCGGCCGGGTCCACGACGCGCCATTCGCTGCCATCCTCGAGATGGACGATGCCATTCCACATGAAACTGAAATGCTTGCCAGGAAGTCGTTTTCTGTTCATGGGAACATTTTGGAACCGCTCCGGCGGTTTGTCAACAGTTGAACAGTGTTTTTCTGAGCCCCGGTGTTCGGCAGGTCGGACCGTTTTCCCGTGAAAAGGGCTTCGAATTCGCGCAAAAAGACGCCACATTGGCCGTCATGAGCCAGCGCAATCCGCTAGAACTGCATGGAGAGGCCAAGATCCCCTCGGGCGGCATCCTCGTCATCCCGAATCGACTCGCCTTCCAGGATCTTCTCCACCTGGAGAAACTCCTCACGGGCCGCAAGCTGGTCTACCTCATCGACCGCCGTCTCGACTACGATCCGCTCCTCCAGGCCCACCTCGAAAAGGAGGACACCCACGGCCTCGAGTTCACCGCCGATGAGAATTCGCTCGCGATTTTCAAGAAGGAGATCCACGAGGCGCTCGCCGAGGGCAGCGTGGTGATTTTCATCCCCGGCCAGGCCCACACCCGGCCGGGCCAGGTCCTCTCGATCCCCTCCGAGATCCTGAAATTCCTCACCAGCGCCGGGGCCCCCATCCTGCCGCTCTTCGTCGATCATCCCGAGGATACCGCCCTCAGCACGGAGCGCCGCGACGAGATCGAGCGCATCGTCCTTTCCTTCGGCGACCCTCTCCAGCGTGAGGCGGCGAATCTCGCGAACTACACCGAGAATCTCCTCATCGCCGCGGAGACCGCCTACGCCGCGCGTCCCATCCTGAAAAGCCACCTCGCCTGGGAGATCCTCAAGGGCCTGAAGAAAAACAGCCGCTCGGCCGAGATCATCGATGGAAACGACGGCGGCCACCTCCGCTTCGACAAACTCCTCGCCGCCGCCATCGTTCTCTCCAAGGTGATCCGTCAGGAGACGCAACAGAAGCGCGTCGGCATCATCCTGCCTCCGGGCAAGGGCGGGCTCCTCGCGAATCTCGCGACCCTCCTCGCGGGCAAGGTGCCGGTGAACCTGAATTTCACCGCCGGCGAAAAGGCCATCCAATCCTGCATCGCCCAGGCGGGGCTCGACAAATTCATCACCGCCGATCCCTTCGTGCGGAAGATGAGCAGCTTCACCTGGCCGCCCAACAAACAGCTCGTCCTCCTCGACCGCGTCCTCCCTCCGCTGAAAACCCGCATCGGTCTCTGGCTCGTCCTTTCGAAGATCCTTTCGCCCTCGCTCCTCGCCTCGGTTCTGAAGGTCCCGAAAAAGGGCGGTGCGGAGGAGGCGGTGCTGCTGTTCACGAGCGGCAGCTCGGGCGATCCCAAGGGGGTCGTGCTCTCGCACCGCAATCTCCTCGCCAACGTGAACCAGTTCGGCTCGCGCATCGACCTGCATGCGAGCGACAAGATCCTCGGCTGCCTGCCGCTCTTCCACAGCTTCGGCTGCACCGTCACGATGTGGTATCCGATGATCGAGGGCGTCACCGTCGTCACCTACCCGAGCCCGCTCGAAGTCGCGAAGCTCACCGAGCTGATCGAGGAGCACTCCATCAATCTCCTCCTCGCCACCCCGACCTTCCTCCGCGGTTACCTGCGCAAGGCGACCAAGGAACAGTTCGCCTCGCTCAAACTTGTCATCACCGGAGCCGAGAAGCTGCCGAAGAAAGTCGCCGAGGCCTTTGAAGAGCGTTTCGGCAAGCCCGTCCTCGAGGGCTACGGACTCACCGAGACCTCGCCCGTGACCAATGTGAACCTGCCCGACGCGGCGAAGCCCGCCGGCTCGCGCGGACCCGTGTTGCCGAACCACCGTTTCGGATCGGTCGGTCTTTTCATTCCCGGTGTCGCCGTCCGCATCACCGATCCCGACACGAACGAGCCGCTCCCGCTCCATCAATCGGGCATGATCTGGCTGCGCGGGTCGAACATCTTCGAAGGTTACCTCGGCCAGCCCGAGAAGACCGCCTCCGTCATGAAAAACGGCTGGTTCAAGACCGGCGATCTCGGCCGCGTCGACGAGGACGGCTTCCTTCACATCGAGGGCCGGCTCTCGCGCTTCTCCAAGATCGGTGGCGAGATGGTACCGCACGAGACCGTCGAGGATCTCATCAACAAGGCGGTCGGCAGTGGCGACGACGTGCGCCAGATCGCCATCGTCGGTGTGCCCGACGAGGCGAAGGGCGAGGCCCTCGTCCTGCTCAGCTCGAATCCCGACATTGATCTCCAGGCCCTCCGCTCCAAGCTCACCGAGGAAGGCATCCCCGCGCTCTGGATCCCGAAAAAGATCGTCGACGTCCCCGAGATCCCCATCCTCGCTTCGGGCAAGCTGGATATCAAAGGCTGCGAAACCGCCGCGCGCGCGGCGGAGTGAGTAATACTAGGGATATCCTTTTATAATTCCTCGGCTCACGACCCGCAGAAGCCTCGGATCGTTGGGATACTACGGGCTCATCTGGACACGGTGATCTTCGATCGTGGGCATTGATATCTCCGGGAGTATTGCTAATAACCTTAGAAATGAAAGAGCTCCTAAATGAATTGGTAAAGCGATCAACCCTCTTGGCGGCCGTGTCGGTGATCCGTTGTTTCCAGCCTCCGACCGCCCCATCCCTCACGACTTCTTTAACAACATGCTGATCCCCACCAGGATCATCAGTACGGCGAAGATTTTCGTGAGCTGGTCGTTACTGAGCTTCCTGCCCCAACCCGTCGCGGCGTAGGCGGCGAGGACGGCTCCGGGGGCGGTGGGCAGCCGACCTACGGCAGGGGGATCGCCTCGACCCGGAGGAAACGGCGGGGCACGGTGGCGGGTTCGGGGTCGCGGACGATCACGGTCTGCCAGTTCTCCTCGGGCCCGGGCACCGTCTCGACGGTGGTGATCTCCTGCCAGGCCGTCAGATCGGATCCCGCCCAATACCGCAGGGCGACCCCGGGGGTGTTGACCGGTCGAAGAAGTCGGAGGGTGAGCCGGTCCACCGGTGGCTCCGAGCCATCCGATTCGATGGCGGCGGTGAAAGGCGGCGTGTGCGAGCCGGGATCCGTGCCGAGGGCGTATTCGAGCAAGTTCGGGAGGTCATCCGCGTCGGAGTCGGCGCCCGGGCTTGCCTCCGCCCCGGTCAGTTGATGGAAATCCGTCCAGTCCGCGAACCCCGTAAAGAGCCTTGCCTCGATCGTGAGCACGCCACTCGCGGATCCCTGATACGAGGGATCGTTCACCACCGCTTCGACCGTGTAGCTGCCGATGGCCGAGGGCGGGTCGGGGGAGCCTTCATAGGTCACGGTGACGGAGAGCCCCGCCGGCACGGTCTCGACCTCCACGGGTTTCGGAGCTCCGTCGAAGGTCCGGGCGAGACCGCCGAACAGGACCTCCGCCGGTGCGGGATTCACCGTGATCTGGGCGAGGCCCGAAAGACCGTCCTTCGCCGCGGCCACCCCGAAAGGCCCCCCGGCAACCGTGGCCGAGTAGACTCCTTCGGCGCTGATCGAGCCTCCGCCCCCGGCGCTCCAGAGGATCCCGCCCGGCTCACCCGGGATGGGATCGCCGAATTGGTCGAGCACCGCCGCAGTGAAGGATTGTTGCGAGCCCACCGTAAGGGTCGCGGCGGGCGGATCGACGCTGAGGGCGGAGGGCGTCGCCAGTACCTGAACGTTCACCGCACTGCCGGCGGCCAGGCCCTGGGCATCGCTCGCCGTCGCGGTGAACAGATAATCCCCCGCGCTCTCGAACCAGGCGCGCGTCGATTTGGCGGCGTTGGAGTCGTTGATCTCGAAAGAGGGAGCCTCGCCGCCGTCTTTCCGGATCCCGGTCCAGGTGTAGATCAACGAGGCTTCTCCGCCGTCGTCGTCGGCGGCGACGGAGAGGCCGACCGAGCTGCCCCGGACGATGGCGTGGACGGTGCCATCGTCGGGATCAATGAACGTTTCACTGCTGTCGGTGATGGCGGGCCCGGTGATCACGGGGGCTTGGTTGGCGAGGTCTCCTCCACCGGTCAGCGCGATGGTGTCGATCCACCAGCCGGAACTCGCGGTCGTGGCATTGGTGGCGAGGGTCCAGCGGACCCGCAGCGTTTTGCCGGAGAACTTGGCGTTGTCGGTGAAGTTCACGATGGTCTCGATGAAGCCGCTGCTGCTACCGGTCCAGGCGTTGCGGCCCGTGAACTCGCTGCGGTTGCTCTGTCGGCCGGTATTGCTGATGGTGCCGGTATAGCCATTGCTGGCAAAAACGAGGCCGGATCCGGCGCTGTCGATGCTGAACCAGGTGCCCTCGTTGACGGAGAATTCGATCCGTCCACCGTCCTGGAGGGATTGCAGTTCGTAGCGGTGCCAGAACTTGAGCTGGAGATTGCTCGCGTTGACCGGAACGTCGATGGCCGGTCCCTGGAGATGGGTGGTGGTCTTTCCGGCCGGGGCCGTGGCGAAAGCGGAGCTTGGAGCGCTGTGGCTCAGCGTGGAGACGGTGCCCCAGGTATTGGACCCGGTGGCGGACTGGCTGGTCCAGCCGCTCAAGGTGCCGTCAAAGGCCTCGCTCCAGATCGCGCCGAGCACGGTGAAGGCATCGGTGCGCAGCGCGGTTTCGCCGCCCTTGATGGCTCGCAGGTTCCAAATCCCGACCGCGGCACCCGCGAGATTGAACTCGACGGTTGCGCGGGTCGGGCTGGTCACGGTGACGGTATGGGCGTTGCGATCCGGTTGTCCCTCGCGCACCAGTGCCACGCTCATGCCTTCGGCGAAGCCGGTGCCGGTGATTTCAATGGTGGCCGGCCCGGGAAGCGCGGCGGCGGGCGTGACCCCTTCGATCGCCAGCGGAGGCGGAGGCGGGGCCTGGTTGGCGCTGCCGCTGACGATGAGCGAGTAGTGCTGCTGGCTGTTTGTCAGGGTGCCGCGGTGGCTGACGATGCAACGATAGACGCCGGCCGCCGGAGGGGCCGCGAGATCGACTCGCTCGATGTTGTCGGTCTGGTTGGTCCCTTTCACGGCAGGAAGAGCCATGGAGGCCTGCGTCCGGGTGCCGACGAAGGGCATCGTCCATGGGAGGTGCTCGGAGCCATCGGGGGCGACGAGGCGGAGGTCGAGGTTGTTGACGAGGCGCGGAGTGCGCAGATCGTTCGTGTTCGTCGCAGCGCCCGCCGGGTCGGTCCAGCAGAGGGTGACCCGGATGGGCGAGACCCCGTCCCAGACGAACTCATGGGTCCGGGCGGGGATGGCGGTGGTGAGCTGGTCTTCGTTCAGCCGGATCTTCAGAGGATTCGCGGCGTGGTCGCGGATCAGGTTGACGGCGGCGACTCCGTTGAGCAGTCCCCACCCGTAGCGGTAGTCCGGTCCGGCGTTCCCGAGGTCGTCGGCGGTGTGGGCCAGCAGACCCCTGACCGTGCTCGAGCGCATTCCGCCGGCGGGAAAGAGCCGGGCGTATTCCTGGAGCATCAAGGCCGCCGTGCCGGCGGCATTCGGTGAGGACATGCTGGTGCCGCTGAAGCTCCCGTATGCGGTGTTGCTGCCGCCGAGGGAGGACACAAGTTCGTCGCCATTGGCGACGAGGTCGGGCTTGATGCGGCCGTCGTCGGTTGGCCCGTTTGAACTGAACGGACTCAGAGAGGCCACCGCGTGGTCGCGCACTCCGTTGCGTACCGCATCGGTCACCGATCCGACCGTAATGAGATTTTTGGCGACCGCGTCGAAGCCGATCGTCTCGTAGCCGCCCCGGTAAGCGCCATCGCCCTGGGGGTGCAGCGAGGCGTTGTAGGCGACCACGCTGGAGTCACCGGGTGCGAGTGCGACCGTTTCGCCCGGGGCGGGGTTGTCGTTGCCCTCGTTCCCCGCGCTGCGGAACATCAGGAAGTAGGGCGCGCTGAAGGCGATCGCATCACTGTCACGGGCGTAGCTGTTGTAGCGCCCGAAGTCCTGTTCGTATCCCGAGGCCGAGGTGCCGTCGCCCCACCACTCCCAGGCCCTGGCGGGGGATCCGGTGCCATAGACCCGGTTCCATCCGCTCACGATGCCGTAGCTGTGGTTGGAGATGGGGAGCATACCCGGCTCGGCGGGTGCGGCTGCGGCGCGCGAGGTCATCTCGGATTTGTCCTGGTTCCAGTCGTAGCTATCGATGAGCGCGGCGGTGGCCATGCCCCGGGCGCTGGCCGAGGCACCCACTGCGGCGAGGGTGCCGGCGACGTGGGTGGCGTGGTCGACCACGGCGGCACCGTCCTTCACCGTCAGGCGCGAGCCGGTGGCGAACTCCTGGTGGCTGGCCCGGGCCGCACCTCCGTCCCACATTCCCAGGGTCAGCCCGGAACCGTTGAGCGAAAAGGGCGAGAGGCGGAGAACATTGGCCCCCGTGGAAATGGCGGCAGAGGCGTTGTGCGTGGTGAAGTAGACGGGACGGCCATCTTCAAAGCCGGTAATCTCTTGCACGGTGCCGTCCGGCAGCTCACGACGGAGAGGCAGGCCACGGAGCCGGGCCTCCTCGCGCGCGAGATCGCGTCGCTTTTCCTCGACGAGGCGAATCTGTTCCGTGGCCCTTTGTCGTGCCCCGGGAGCGCTGAGGTCGCCGATCCCGGTGAGGATGTCGGCTACCGTCGGCAGATCCTCGGCCGTGCGATCAGGCGACGCGTCGGGCGGCACGAAAGTGGTGGCGGCTGGCCCGGGACCCGAGCCGGGCCGCTGCTCGCTTCCCTCTGGCCCGGGGGCAGCAGCGGGCTCGCTTGCCCCTGACCATTCGCGCAGGGGCTGCTCTCGTGCAGGCTCCCGCAGGTCGGCCTCGGGCAGCCTCCACCAGAATACAAGCAGGAGCGCCACGCCCAGCAGGACGACGACGATCGTGGTTCCGGATTTCCAGCTTTTCCGCCCGTTACCCATGTTTTCGAAAAATCGACAGGAGAGTCTTTTATGATAATTACGAAGCGAATGCCATTTTTTTCTCCCGAAACGCAGCTTTGTGACAAGATTAGATTAAAAATTAAGGGACGAGATTAAAAATTAAGGGACGGACAAACAACGCTTGACGACGCCCCGGAATGCCCGATCTTCCAACAAATCCACCCCCGCTGATTCCCCTCCGCCCACGTCACCGTTATCCATCCACCCCGCCACTCCATGCGCACCGCACGCCTTCTCGGAACCGGAAGATCCTTCTACCACGTCATGTCCCGCGTCGTGGACCGGCGGAGGGTCTTTGAAGCGAAGGACAAGGAGATCTTCCGCAAGATCCTCCGCAAACAGGAAGCCTTCTCCGGGGTGAGGATCGTAACCTATTGATCGATGGACCGAG
>JALRFZ010000196.1 GCA_023253615.1 Verrucomicrobiales bacterium
CTACCTCACGCTTGATCGTCCCGCCACGTCCCTCTCCGGAGGCGAAGCCCAACGCATCCGGCTCGCCGCCCAACTCGGATCCAATCTCCGTGGTGTCCTCTACGTTCTCGACGAACCGACCATTGGCCTGCATCCACGCGACAACGCCGCCCTCCTCGACACGCTCGTGGGGCTGCGCGAAAAAGGGAATTCCCTCGTCGTCGTCGAGCACGATGAAGACACCATCCGCCGCGCCGACCACCTCATCGACCTCGGGCCCGGCGCCGGACAACACGGCGGCGAAGTCGTCTGGCAGGGTGATCCGAAGGAACTCTTTGCGGCGGCGGATAGGCCGAAGAAAAAGGGGAAAGCGAAGGGCACCGCCGTTGATTGCGGAATGCGGATTGCGGAATGCGGATTGGGTTCTCCGACGATGGAGGCCTATGCGCATCCGCTCGTCCATCCCTTGCGGGGATCGCGCCGCAAACTCCCGGCCAAAAAGGAAGCGAAGGAATGGCTCGTCGTGAAAGGGGCGCGGGCGAACAATCTGAAGAACCTCGAAGTGCGCCTGCCCATCGGACGCCTCACCGTCATCTCCGGCATCTCGGGATCGGGCAAGTCGAGCTTTCTCCGCGGCGTCCTCAAGCCGGCCGTGAGCGACGCCCTCGCCGCCGCCAAGGCAGGACGCAATCCCACCAACAAGGCGAAAGGCCGGGCGAAAGCGGCTCCGGCCCGCCCCTGGGATTCCATCGAGGGCGTCGACCGCATCGAGGCCGTCTACGAGGTCGACCAGTCGCCCATCGGCAAGACCTCGCGCTCCACGCCGGCGACCTACGTGAAAGTCTTCGACGAGATCCGCGCCCTCTTCGCCCAGCTCCCCGAGGCGCGGGCCCGCGGCTACACCGCTTCGCGTTTCTCGTTCAACACCGAAGGTGGACGCTGCGAACCCTGCAAGGGGAACGGCTCGATCAAGCTCGAGATGAATTTCCTCCCGACCACCTACGTCGTCTGTGAGGAATGCGGAGGACGCCGCTACGCCGCCTCGACCCTCGAGGTCGAATACAACGGCAAGTCGATCGGCGACATCATGGATCTGACGATCGCCGAGGCGGCCGAGTTTTTCGCCGGCGTGCCGAAGATCGCGCGCACCCTCGGTCTCATGGTCGAGACCGGGCTCGGGTATCTGCACCTCGGCCAGCCGAGTCCCAGCCTCAGCGGCGGCGAAGCCCAGCGGATCAAGCTCGTCACCGAATTGACCAAGGGGATCGGACGGGCCAGCCATGCACGCCTGCGCCAGAACCGCGCGCCGAAGTCCAATCTCTACCTCATCGAAGAACCTTCGATCGGACTGCACCTTGCCGACGTGAAACGGCTCCTCGAAGTGATGCACCGACTGGTCGATGAGGGTCACACCGTCGTCGTCATCGAGCACAGCCTCGAGATCATGGCGGAGGCCGATTACCTCATCGACATCGGTCCCGAAGCCGGCGACGCGGGCGGCGAGATCGTCGCCAGCGGCACGCCCGAGGAGGTCGTGAAGGTGAAGAAGAGCCGCACCGCGCCCTTCCTGGCGGAGCGCCTGGGGGTTCGTTGATCCGAGTCGGGGAAATCGAATCCGTGGTGAAGAGTGCCGGCCTGAGGAATCCTCCGCCCAGCTCAACTGCCCGGACGGGGTCGCCGTCGCCCCGGACGGCGACGTCTACATCGCGGATTTCAGCAACCAGCGGGTGCGTCGCATCGACACGGAGACGGGATTGATCTCCACCGTTGCCGGGACCGGTGTCGCCGGATTCGACGGTGATGGTCCGGCCACGACCAAGCAGCTCTACGATCCGGTCCATGTCTTCTTCGAAGCCTCAGGCAATCTGCTCATCGCCGATGTCACGAACGAGCGCATCCGGAGATTGGATCTTGCCACCGGAGCCCTCACCACGGTCGCGGGCACCGGGACCAAAGGATACAACGGCGACGGCATCCCCGCGACAGCGGCGCATCTCAACCAACCGACCGGAGTCGTCTCGGATGCGGAGGGAAACATCTTTTTCGCCGATCTGCAGAATCATCGCATCCGGAGAATCGATGCCTCGACCGGGCTGATCTCCACTCCGGCGGGCGACGGCACTCCGACCAC
>JALRFZ010000245.1 GCA_023253615.1 Verrucomicrobiales bacterium
CGACGGTGCCGCTGCCGTATTGGTCGGCGAGGCGGATGCAGGTCTCGATGGCCTCGCAGGCGACGGCTTGGCCGAGCTTGCGGTGGGCATTCCAGCTCTGCACGGCGGGGAAACGGGTCTCGCGCACCTCGATTTGGGCACCGGGGACGCAACCGCCGCTGCCACTGCCGAAGAGTTCGTCGAGGTGGAGGGCCTTGAGGGCGTTGTGGGTGCGGATGCCATGCCACGAGGCCTCACTGCACATGCGGGCGGCCGCCGCGGACTCGTCGGCGAGATAACCGCGGTGCTAGTAGGCGGCGGCGACGAGGTCTTCGTGCTGCTCGCGGGAGACGACAAAGTAGGAGGCGGTGGACATGGCGGAAGCGATGACACGGAAAACCGGGCCACGCCAGCGAAAAATGGGCCGGCAGGGCATCGTGGGAAACTCGACTACGGTCTTGTCGGGGACGGGAGATTCGTATACAAACGCGGCATGAACCGTCTCTTGTTGCTTGCCGTTTTGTCTCTCGTGTCTTCACCTGTCCTCCGCTCCGCCGATCCGGTGCTGAAGGCGAACTTTGCCAGCGAAGAGCTACCCGGGGGATGGAGAGGGGTGAAGGGCCAATGGAAGGTGGTCGATGGGGCGCTCGTCGGATCGGAGTTGGCGGCGGACCAACATGCGGCGGTCTTCAACATTCCCGATCCGCACGTGAACTCGACCTTGAAGATGAAGGTGCGGCTCGACGGGGCGAAGGGATTCCACCTCAGCTACAATCACGCGAAAGGTCACCTCTTCCGTGTCGCGATCACGGGCGGCCAGGCGACGCTGTCGATGGACAAGGACAAGAAGGATCCCGCCTCGAAGGCGGAGGTGCTGGCCAAGGCGGCGGTGAAGACGGCACCGGGCGAATGGGTCGAGATCTCCTGCGCGGTCGAGGGCACGAAGGTGAAGGTGTCGGTGGGGGACGTCGTCCTCGAAGGGACGCATCCGAATCTGGCGAAGGAAAAGACGGGATATCGTTTCGTGGTGCAGGGCCAAAGCGTGGCCTTCGATGAGGTGGCGTTTGTGAGTGGGAAGTGACGAAGAGGCGGCCTACAATCGAGCGACGAAGAGGCGGCCTACCATCGAGCGAAGAAGGAGCGGCCTACCATCGAGCAAGAAGAGGCGGCCTACGGAATACGCGGAAAACACGGAAATACAAGGGGCCGAGATAGATGCCGCAGGCATCAAAATACGCGGAAAACACGGAATTACAAGAGGCCGAGATAGATGCCGCAGGCATCAAAATACACGGAATACCCGGAAATATCTTGGACCGAGAAGATGCCTCAGGCATCAAGATACCGAGGTTTTGCATGGGTTGAATGGTGTAATTGAGAAGAAAATAGGAACACTTCTGTGTATTCCGTGTGTTCCGTAGGCCGCCTCAATTCTTCGATTCCGAGCCTTCTATAAAATCCTGTCACTTCCCCTTCTTCTTCACCCCGCTCCGCTTCGCCGCCGCGATCGCCGACTCGGCCCAGGGGCGCATGGCGTGGGGACTGTCGAGGGCTTCTTCGGGGCAGCGGTGGTAGGACATCACGGAGATCCTGCCATCCTTCATCTCGTATTGGAAGGCCGCGAGGTCGCGCGCCTCGAAGTCGCCGCGGTTCCCGGCATCGGTTTTCAGAAACAGTTCGCCTTCATCGACGAGCCCGAACATGCGGCCGTCGCGGAAGATGCCGTAGGCACCGAACATGCGTTTCGCGGAGACGCCCCCGAGCGGCTCTAGCAGGTCGAGGAGATGGGCGACAAAAGCGGCCTCGGAGGACATGGACGGCTGCGAATCTCAGGGCTTCCGGTCGTCCGGAGGCAATGGCAGGGCGAGCGGGCTCAGATTGAGCGGCTTGGTTTCGTAGGCGGCGCTGTGGATGTGGTTGCCCGTCCGATCCGGGAGCCCGAAGGGCGGGGCGAGGCGGGCGTTGCCGGCATAGAGGCCCTTGAGGTCTTCATTCAGCACCGGAAACTCCGCGGCGAGGACCGCGGCAGAGACCTCGCGGACAAGCACCCGGCCCTTCTCATCCCGCACCGTGTAGCGCGGCCCATCGGGCCGGCGTGGAGGGTGAACTCACGGGTGGTCGTATTGAGGACACCCACGACGGGAGGTTCTTCCCGTCCGCAGTGACAAAGGAGCGTGGCCGTGAGACCCAGCAGGAGTAAACCGCGGCGATTTCGGAGGAAGCTCATGAAACGGCGATTTTCCGTTTTAGGGAATCGCCGCCTTTCTGTCGATGAAAAACGACCGATCGTCCCCGGTGATGATCGCTTTCCTCCCTGCTTTCCGGCTGATTTCAGTCCACGGTCCCCGTGAATTCCAAGGGTGAGGGTGAAATGGCGTGGCGAGGTGTCGGCAGGGTGGGGGGCTCCGGGTACGGAATCCTACGGAACATTGTGACAAACAAAGCATTTGAGCCGGACTTGGCCTTCGCTATGCTTCCCGGCCCGGGAGAAGCGGGGGAACATGTCGGATCAGGCGACCATCGAAAAAGGATTTGAACGGGTGCTCGGCCTCATCGGGGAAGCCGCGGGGATGGACTTGCGCCAATCCGTCGACGTCACGGCGCTGCGCGAGCAGTTTTTCAACGGGGGCTCGCTGATCGATTGGATCCTCGATCACGTGGAGGTGCCGGAGAAGGATTTCGGCTCGAACCTCGCGGAGAAGCTCCATCTCACGTGGGAGGAGGACCCGCTCGTGGACACGGCCAACGCGGACATTCTCAAGGCGGCCTGTCCGCCGAATATCGCGATCAAACACCGCGCCTTGCTTCTGCGTGCCGAGCTGGGGGAAGGATCGGTGCGTCCGACGATGCTCGAGATCGCGCACTACGATCCCTTTTCCACGATCGATCGCCAGCTCGTGCGCCGGGCCGCGGGATGCCCGATCAAGTGGGTGCTCTCGCCGCGGCGCAAGGTGCTGGCGGGCCTGCAGAAATTCTACGGGGTGGGTGGCGACATCTTCGACGACCTCCTCGCGAACCGCGATTGGGACAGCGACGAATTCAGTTTCAAGGAAACGGTGAACGTCATCGACGACGAGGATGAAGAGGCCTCGGTGGTGAAATTCGTGAACCAGATCCTGAACGAGGCGCTCAAACAACGGGCCACGGACATCCACATCGAGCCGATGCGGAACGACCTGCGCGTCCGCTACCGCGTCGACGGGGTGCTGCGCCGCGTGCCGGTGCCGGACAACATCGCCGCGCTGCAGAGCTCGGTGATCGCACGGGTGAAGCTGATGGCGGGGCTCGACATCGCGGAGAAACGCAAGCCGCAGGACGGACGTATCGCCCTGCAGGTGGGCGGCCAGCCCATCGACACGCGGGTCGCGACGATCCCGGCGATCGAGGGCGAAAGCATCTCGCTGCGTCTCCTCGGTCAGGAGAAATTCACGATCGACCGCCTCGACATGTTCGGCGACTTGCGCAAGCAGATCGATGAGATCCTTTCCCGACCGAACGGGATCGTCCTCGTCACTGGTCCGACGGGGTGCGGCAAATCGACGAGCCTTTTCTGTTTCCTCTCGGCCCTGAACTCCGAGGATACGAAGATCGTGACAATCGAGGACCCGGTGGAAAACCGGCTCGAAGGCGCGGTGCAGATCGCGGTGAAGCCGGAGATCAATCTGACTTTCGCCTCGGGTCTGCGCAGCATCCTGCGGGGTGATCCGAACGTGATCATGGTGGGGGAAATCCGCGACGTCGAGACGGCGGAAATCGCGGTGCAGGCGGCCCTGACCGGTCACCTGGTGTTCTCGACGCTGCACACGAACGACTCGGTCGGCGGCATCACGCGTCTCGTCGACATGGGGGTGGAGCCTTTCCTGATCGCGGCCTCGGTGCGTGCCTTCATCGCCCAGCGGCTCGTGCGGCGTCTCTGCCTCGAGTGCCGCGTGCCGGGCGGCGATTATTCGGAGGAGTTCCTCCGCTCGGTCGGTTTCCCGGTGCATCAGGCGGGCCGGATCTATTCGGTGAATCCCCATGGTTGCGACAGTTGCGGCCACACCGGCTACCGCGGACGGACGGCGGTCTACGAGCTCTTCCGCGTCACCGAAAAGGTGCAGGAGCTGATCGTCAGCGGGGCCTCGAAGCAGGACCTGCAGCGTCAGGGCATGCTCGACGGCTTCACGAACATGCGCGATTATGGCTGGCGCAAGGTGATCGAAGGCCACACCACGATCGAGGAGGTCGTCTCGTCGACCGAGCTCGGCTGATCCTCTCTTTTCCCCGATGGCATCCTTCCGCTACAAGGTCCTGCAGAAGGATGGTTCGCTTTCCGAAGGCCACCTCGATGCCTCGAGCCGGGGCGAAGCGACGCGGCGGCTCAACGAGCAGGGGAGCCGCGTCCTTTCCCTGACCGAGGAAAAGCAAAAGGTGGAGAAGAAAAAGTCCGGGAAGGAATCGACGCCTGACAAACCTGCGAAAAAGGCGGCCTCGGCTCCGGTGGAAAACCGGCTTTCCTCGAAACAGCTCGTGCAGTTCACCGAGGAGCTCAGCGATCTCCTCGCCGCCGGGGTGCAGCTCGATTCGGCGCTGCATTCGATCGGCAAACGCAGCGAATCGCCCGCGATCGCCCGGGTCGCCGCCTCCTGCCACGACAAGGTGCGCGACGGGGTGCCGCTCGCCACGGCCCTGCGTTTTTCCTCGCCGAGTTTCAACGAGCTGTATTGCAATCTCGTCTCGGCCGGCGAGGTCTCGGGGGCTCTGGGCGACATCCTGAAACGGCAGGTGAAGTACCTCAACACCCTCGCCGAGCTGAAGGGTAAGCTCGCCACGGCGTTGATCTACCCCTCGTTCCTCGTCGTCTCGGGCATCGCGGTGTCGGCGATGTTCACGTTTTTCCTGATTCCGAAACTGCGCCGTCTCGTGGAGTCCACCGGCGGGGAGCTGCCTCCGATCGCGCGATTGCTGCTCGGGTTGGGGGATTTCATGAAGGCCAACTGGGTCGCCCTGCTCGTGCTGCTGCTGATCGCGATCGTGATCATTTTCGTGATGTTCCAGCGCGAGCCGACGAAACGCTGGTGGGACGAGGTGAAGCTGAAGCTGCCGTTGTTTGGGAAACTCCTCATCACGCGTTTCAACGTGCAATTCGTCGAGACGCTTTCGAATCTGCTCGTCAACGGGCTGCCGATCGTGCGGGCGCTCGAGCTGGTCGAGACGACGACCCCGAACCGCTACATCCGCGAGCAGATCCAGCAGATGCGGGGACGCGTCTCCGAGGGGGCCCTCTTGAACCGCTGCATGGAAAAGGCGGGCATTTTCGAATCGGGCCTCATCGACATGGTCCGCATCGGGGAGGATACCGGCCAGCTCGCTCCCTCGATGGCGAAGGCGGGCGACCGGCTCGACCGCGAATTCGGCCGCGCGATCGAGCGGATCGCCTCTGTCATCCAGCCGGCCATCATCCTGGTGATGTCGCTCATCGTGGGGTTGATGGCCTACATGATGATCTCGGTCATTTACGAAACCATTTCCGTCTTGCGGAATCGCTGAATCCTGTGGTACCGTCCCGAACATGAAAATTCACCGCTCGCGCCGCGCCAAGGGTTTCACGTTGATGGAGATGCTGCTCGTCCTCGGCATCATCGCCCTCCTCGTGGGGATGGGCACCTTCATGATGGTCGACGTGCTCGGCGACGCGGAGGAAGGAAAGGCGAAGGCGGATCTCCAGACGCTGCGGGCGAACCTGATCCGCTACAAGACCAAGGGAGGGCTCTATCCGACGACCGAGCAGGGGCTCGATTCGCTCGTCACCAAACCCAGCGACGGTCCCCAGCCGCGCAGCTACAAATCGCTGATGCAGAAGGAGGCCCTCCTCGATCCTTGGGGGAATCCCTACCAGTATCGCCGCCCCGGCAAACGCAATCCGGAGGAATTTGACATCTTCTCGATGGGCAAGGACGGCCAGGAAGGCACCGAGGATGACATCGGCAACTGGTGAAGGCCGGGCTCGAAGTGCCGCGGGCTTCACGCTCTTCGAAGTCCTCATCGTGCTCGCGATCATCGCGATGTTCACGGGGTTTTTCCTCCTCCGTTTCGACGACGGTGTCGCCGAGGAATCGCTGAACCAGGCCGCCACGGACCTCAAATCCGCCGCCCTGAAGGCCAAAAAGCGCGCCTACGCCTTTCGCCGCGACCAGTACATCGTCTTCAACCGGGGAGGTTTTGTGCTGACCGAGAGCCCTCCGGTGGCCGATGCCGCCCTGGCGATCGAACCGCGTCCCGAAAACCGGGGCGGGGTCTTCAACGAATCCTACCGGCTGCCTCCCGGGACGGAGATGCAACTGATGCCGCCCGGCACCACGCGATGGACCGGCGAGCCCGGGATCTTCTGGACCTTCCGCAGCTCGGGTCTCAGTGATCCCCTGGCGGTGCGGTTCACCATGGGCAAATCCTATGCGCGGCTCCAGTTCAATGTGCTGACGGGCCTGGCTGAGGAAGAGATCTTCATCGAGTGAGCGGGTGGCCGCTCCGCAGGATGCCCATGTCACAGGGGTGATTATTACGGATCTCTTTACTTTCCCTTCCGCTCTGGTGGGATTAGAATCCGGGGTTCATGCCTCTCGAAGACGACACGGAATCCCTGCCCTCGAGCGCTCTCGGAGCCCTCGACTTCCTCGTTGTCGAAGGCCTGAAACTGACCCGGCCGACGGCGGGCCGGGGATGGCGTCGACGGCGGGAGGAACGCGTCCTCCTCGAGGATCTCTCCTTCACCGTGCAAAAGCGCCGCTCTTATGCCCTCGTCGGTGAGGATCGCGAGGCGCATTTCGCCCTGGCCGCGGCCTTGTTGAAGATCGGGCCGGCTGCCGCGGGATCGATCACCTTTGCGGGAATCCCCGTGCTGACGTTCGACAGCCAGCGTTTTCGCGCCGTGAGAAAGCGGATCCAGGCCGTCTTCCCCGAGTCCTACGGGCAACTGCCTGCCGCCCTCACCGTGCGCGAGGCCTTCCGCGAGGTGCTCGGGGTGTGGTGCCGCCGCGCTTCGCGCGACGAAAAAGCCCGCCTCGTCGATGCGGTGATGATCGCCTGCGGGCTGCCCGAGGCGGTGCAGGATCTTTTTCCCGCCGAACTCGATGCGGTGGAGCGCCAGCAGGTCGCCCTCGCCCGCGCCCTGCTCCCCGGGCCCGAGCTGCTGATCTGCCAGGGCATCACCGAAGGCCTCGACGCGGTGCAGCGGGCCGAGCTTTGCAACCGCGTGCGCCATCTCCGCGAGGAGTTCCGGCTGACCTTGCTCGTTCTCGCCGATGATCTTGCGATGGCGCACCAATTGGGTGATGATATCGGCGTGCTCCATCGCGGTCGGCTCGTCGAACAAGGGCCGGCGTCCCGTTTGGTCAGTCGTCCCTCCCACGATCACACCCGCCGACTCGTCGCCGCCGCGGCCTGAGCCCCGAATCGACCATGACCCCGCTCTTCCGAAAATTCCTGGGAATGAATTGGCTGCTCTTCGCCAATATCATCGCCTTGGCCATTTTCGGAATCTTCGCGATCTACAGCGCCTGCTGGATGCGCGAGGAGGCGCTCGCCACGAAGTGGCGCGAGCAGGTCTACTGGATGCTCCTCGGGCTCTTCTTCTTTTTCGCCGCCAGCCTCATCGACTACAAGTGGATCCGTTACCTCGGCATCCCGTTCTACCTGATCGCGACGGGGCTGCTCATCTTCACGACCTTCTTCGGAGTCGAGATCAACGGCACGCGCGCCTGGCTCGATCTCGGGGTGATCCTCGTGCAGCCCTCGCAGCTCGCGATCGCCGGCGGTCTCGTCGTCCTCGCCCTCGCGATCAGTTCGCTCCACAAGCTGCATCCCATTTTCCGCAGCCCCTTCATCCGCCTGTTCGTGACCGGGTTCATCGCCCTCGTGCCTTTCGCTTTCGTGCTCCTGCAGGGCGACTTCGGTTCGGCCATCGTCTGGGTGCCGGTCTACGGGGCGATGGTGCTGATCGGCAACATCCCGATCCGCTACCTCGCCACGATCGTGCTCTGCGTGACGATGTTCCTGCCCTTCGCTTTCTTCTTCGGGCTGAAGGATTACCAGAAAAAGCGGATCACGACGCAGATCGAGATGTTGCAGGGCAAGAAGGTGAACATCCTCGCCGAGGCCTACAGCGCCTACAACAACCTCCTCGCGATCGGCAGCGGCGGATGGGGCGGCCCGGCGCCGGCGGGGGCGGCGGTCCGGCGACGTGCTGGAGGAGGTGATCGGAAGCCAGGCGGCGGTTTCACTCACCCTAGGAGG
>JALRFZ010000123.1 GCA_023253615.1 Verrucomicrobiales bacterium
GGTTTTGCGGTGCACGACCTGGTAGACGAAGGTCACCGACGAGAAGAGCGCGAAGCAGGCGAGAAGGAAGGGCATGAACTCGCGGAAACGCTCCGGCGCGAAGCTGCGGTCGAGCGCGAGGATGACGAGAAGGCAGGTCGCAAGGAAGCTGAGGTAGTGGAGGAGGCGCCATTCCCGCCGCGCCGCGATGAAGAACATGCCGAGACCGAGGAGCAGCACGTAGCCGAAGAGCATCACGACGCTGTCGTTCCCCGTCTTGATCATCAGGGGCGTGCCGTAGCCTCCGAGCAATCCCAACACGGCCACCAAAAGGCTGTTGAACCGCACCGCGACGACTCCCGCCGTGGCCGTGACGAGGATCATCAGCGCGAAGGCGGCAATGGGACCGAACAACTCGTAGCCCGGTTGATGGGCGGTGAAAAAGCTGAAGTAGAGCGTCGCGAAGCCGGCTCCGGCGAGACCCTGGCCGAGCATGCGGTAGCGTCCGTCGAAGAGCTTCAGGCCCCCTGCGACGAGTCCGGCCCCGGCGAGGGTGGTGAGGAGGACGCGGGCGGTGGGTCCGATGTACCCTTTGGTAATCGAATACTTGAGGAAAAATCCGATCCCGATGACGAGGATCAGCACGCCGACCCGGATCAACCAGGTCGTGGCCACCGCGAATTCCATCGTCACGCCTTTGGGCCGGTGCTCTTCGCCCACGACGATCCAATTCCAGATCCGTCCGAGGATCTCTCGGACGGCGCTCTCGATCCGTCCGGGCTCCGATTGCACCGCCGCCACCGGAGCGGACCCGGGAGAGGCGAGGGGATGAGGAGCGACTGTCCGTTCCGGCAGCGGAGGTGGCGCGGCCCCCCGATATTCGGGTGCGGTCCCGGGCTCGGCCGGTGTCGGAATTCCCTCTTCGGCGACAACCCCTCCCGCCGCCGTGGCCGGCAAGGGCGGTTCGGGCGAAGGGGGGTGGGGCGATTCCACCGCACGGAAGCGCAGATCGCGCACCGTCTGCGAAAGGTCGCGGGTGACTGTGCGGAGATCGGTGAGATGGCCCTCCAGCCTCGAAAGTCGCGAGAGGGTGACGACAGCGAGGATCAGCAGGGTGATCGCGAGGAGAAAGAGAAAGACTTCCATGGGCGCGGGCAGGGTTCGGTTCGCGGGCATCCTACGCGAGATCACCCCTGGAAAACGAATCGATAATTCAAAGATAAATCATCGATCAGATCGATGATGATCGCCGAATTTGTCCCGAAGGGTCCCCGGGGATTGCCCTAAGAGCGCCAGTTCAACCCGCAATGACGCAAGTTGCCCTTGGTAACAATCGATCCGACTCTTTCACGATTAGCATGAAAGGACTCAAGCGAAACTGTGCAGGCGTGGGGCGTCGTGACTTCATCCAGACCGGGCTCGGAGCCCTGGGGGGGATCGGCCTTTCCCAGATGCTCGGCATGCGCGCCGCCAGCGCGGCCTCGGGCAGTCCGGTGGTTTCCAACAACAACACCCGTTGCATCCTCATCTGGCTCGACGGCGGTCCTTCACACTACGAGACCTTTGATCCGAAGCCCGATGCGCCCTCGGAGATCCGCGGGGAGTTCAAGTCCATCCCGACCTCCGTGCCCGGAGTCCACTTCTCGGAGAAATTCCCCAAGCTCGCGAAGAGCTTCGACCTCTTCACCGTCGTCCGCTCCATCGCCCACGTGCAAAACAACCACGGGGCCGGCAACCACTACCTCATGACCGGTTCGCCCACGCCGGTGCCGGTCGGTTGCGGTGCTTTCGTCACCTTCCATCCCAGCTACGGGTCGGTCGTCAGTCATCACCGGCAGGTACCGCACGGCATGCCCGCCTACGTCTCGACCCCGCGGATTTCCCGCTCGGGCGGACCGAATTTCCTCGGAGCCCAGCACGCGCCCTTCGTGATCGCGGACAATCCCGACAGCAAGAGCTTCCGCGTCCGCGACGTCTCCCTGCCGAAGGAGATCGAGGACGGCCGTGCCAAATCGCGCGTCGAGCTGCGCCGATCCCTCGACCAACTCCGCCGTATCACCGACACCGCGGCCGAGGATCCCGCGGTCTCGTTCGACGAATATTACGCCCGCGCCTTCGACCTCGTCACCTCGACCGAGGCGCAGAAGGCCTTCGACATTTCCCACGAGCCCGAGAACGTGCGTGAGAAGTACGGTCGCAACGACTTCGGCCAGCGTCTCCTCCTCGCGCGCCGCCTCACCGAGGTGGGCGTGCCCTTCGTCACCGTCTACTACGGTGGATGGGACGATCACCGCACCCTCTTCGAGAACTTCAAGAAGGACAAGGCGGAGCGCGTCGATACCGGCGTCAGCGCCCTCATCCAGGATCTCGCCGAGCGGGGCACGCTGGAGAACACCATGGTGCTTTTGTTGGGCGAGTTCGGCCGCACGCCGAAGATCAACAAGGATGCGGGTCGCGACCACTGGTCTTTCGCCATGAGCGTGCTGATGGCCGGTGCCGGCATTCCCGGCGGCCAGATCGTCGGGGCTACGGACGTGAAGGGCTACTACGCGAACGAAAACATCTACGCCCCCGAGGATTTCGCGACGAGCCTTTACACGAAGATGGGGATCGATCCGACGACCGTCCTGCACGACACGAACAACCGCCCCATCCAGCTCGTGAACAACGGCCGCCTCATCAAGGAACTCTTCGCCTGATCGACCGGCATGCGCGGTCCCGCCATCGTTTCCGCGCTCCTGTTTGCGGCGCTCCCGGTCATTGCGGCCGTGCCGGTTCTGGAATCGGTCTTCCCGGCCGGCGGCAAACAGGGTGCGGTGCTCGACGTGACCCTCACGGGCAAGATCGAGCCCTGGCCCTGCGCGATCTGGTTTTCGGAGAAAGGCCTCACCTTCACTCCTGATCCGGCCAAGGCGGGGACGGGTAAAATCCGGATCGAGGCCTCGGTGAAGCCCGGCCCCGTGTATCTCCGTGCCCACAACGCCGAGGGAGCGAGTCCGCCGCTGCTTTTCATCGTGGGCGACCAGACCGAGATCAACGAGGAGGAAAAAGACAACAGCACCCTCGCGGGGGCGATCGCGCTCGATCGCGCGAAGCTGCCTTTCGTCGTCAACGGCACGCTCTCCGCGGGTGGAGAGTTGGATGTCTACCGGCTCCCTCTCGAGAAAGGCGAGACTTTGCATGCGCGCGTCGTGGGATATGGCCTGCGTTCACTCATCGATCCCGCCCTGCACCTTCACGATGCGGCGGGGAATCGTCTCATTCTCGAGCACGATGGTCCCGCCAATCTCGATCCCGGCTTTGCCTTCACGGCCCCGGAGAAAGGCGACTATCTGATTTCGCTCGCGGGCTTCTCCCATCCCCCGGCGGCGAGCGTCGCCTACACCGGATCGAAAAACTCGCATTACCGGCTTCATCTCGCCTTGAAACCCGGACAGATCCCGGCCCGGCTCACGCCGGCCGATCCGGGGGCGGATACGCCGGCCGGGCCGGTCACTCCCGGGAAGGCGGTGGTCGGCACGCTGGCGAAGGCCGCGACTCCGATGGTGTATCCCATCACCGCGAAGAAAGGCGAGGTGCATCTCATCCGTGTCGAGGGGCGCGCCCTCGGATTCCCCATCGATCCCGTGATGCGCCTGCTCAAGGCCGATGGCGCGGAGATCCGCAAGGAAGACGACTCGAACAAAACCCCCGATCCCGAGTATCTCTGGACCGTCGCGGCCGATGGCGGTTACCAGATCGAGGTTTCCGACCGTTTTTCCCGGGGTGGACCGGAGATGCGATATCGCCTGACGCTGTTGCCCTCGACGCCGGATTTCACCGCCACGCTCGACAAGGCGCAGTACGCCATGGAGCGCGGCAAGCCGCTCGAGATCAAGGCGACCGTCACCCGCTTGCGCGGACACAAGGAGAAGCTCGTCGCGAGCGTGACGGGATTGCCGGCCGGCATCACCCTGACCGCTCCCGAGGTGCCCGAAAAGGGAGGAGAGGTGATCTTGAAGCTCGAAGCCAAGGCTGATGCCGCGGGATTCAGCGGTCCGCTCCGCGTCGTTTTCAAAGAGGAAAAGGCCGAAGGGGCGAAGTTGGAGAAGGCGGCCGTCTTTTCCTTCAAGGATGACAACTACCGCGGTGCCTACGCGATCGATGAGATCGAATCGGTCTGGCTGGCTTTGCCCCCGGTGAAGGAAGAGCCGAAGAAAGAGGAACCGAAGAAGGAAGAGAAAAAAGAGGAGAAGAA
>JALRFZ010000368.1 GCA_023253615.1 Verrucomicrobiales bacterium
ATCCGCCAGGGCCAGCGGCTCACGACGATGACCTCGGGACAAAAGAGTTTTCCCGTCGCGCCGAGCCTCTTCAAGTTCGCCCGGCACGGAGAGAGCGGCGCGTGGATGAGCGAGCTGCTGCCTCACCTCTCCGGCATCGCCGATGATCTCTGCTTCATCCGCTCGATGCACACCGAGGCGATCAACCACGATCCCGCGATCACCTTCTGCCAGACGGGGCACCAGCTCGCGGGGCGCCCCAGCATCGGGGCGTGGCTCAGCTACGGACTCGGCACCGACAACGCCGATCTGCCCGCCTACGTCGTCCTCACTTCCTTCGGCACGGGCCGCCGCGACGACCAGCCGCTCTACGACCGGCTCTGGTCCGCCGGCTTTCTACCGACCCAGCATCAGGGGGTGAAATTCCGCAACATCGGCGATCCCGTGCTTTATCTCTCCGATCCCGCCGGGATGAGCCGTGGGATGCGCCGAGGCATGCTTGATGAACTCGCCACGCTGAACCGTCGTGATCACGAGCGCTTCGGCGATCCGGAGATCGAGGCCCGCATCTCGCAATATGAGATGGCTTTCCGCATGCAGAGCAGCGTGCCGGACCTGACCGACTTCTCCGGCGAGTCCGAGGCGACGCTCGCGATGTATGGTCCGGAAGTGAAGACGCCCGGCACCTACGCGGCGAACTGTCTCCTCGCCCGCCGCCTCGCCGAGCGCGACGTGCGCTGCATCCAGCTCTTCCACATGGGATGGGACCATCACGGCGGCCTCCCGAACGCGATCAAGGGCCAGTGTCGCGACACCGACCAGCCGACCGCCGCCCTCATCTCCGATCTGAAACAGCGGGGCCTGCTCGATGACACCCTCATCGTCTGGGGCGGCGAATTCGGTCGCACGATCTATTCACAGGGCGCCCTCACCGAGACCAATTACGGCCGCGACCACCATCCGCGCTGCTTCACCGTCTTCCTCGCCGGGGCCGGCATCAAGCCCGGGATGACCCTCGGAGAGACCGACGACTACTGCTACAACATCGTCAGCGACCCCGTCCACGTCCACGATCTCAATGCCACGATTCTGCATTTGTTAGGGGTCGATCACAGGAAACTCACCTACCGCTTCCAGGGACGGGATTTCCGCCTCACCGACATCCACGGGGAGCTCGTGGAGAAGATCCTGGCTTAGGAATATCTATCTTCCCACGAAGGTCACATACCTCCACAGGTCGCCGTAGCCCCGCCCGATCCGGCGCACCACGGCCTCGAATCCCGCATCGAGCTGGGCGAGGATCTGGCCCTCCATGCGGACGTGGTTCACCCCCATCCATTTGCGGAACCAGGTCCAGCGGGTCTCGTGGAAGTCGACCACGGCGATGACGCCGCCTTCGCCCAGATCCCGGCGGCAGAGGGCGATGACCTCGTCGAAGCCGGGATTGATCATCGAAAGCGCGTAGCTGATGACGATGAGGTCGAATTTGCCGCTTTCGTCCGACACCGGTCCATCGTAGGGACGGTGCAGCAGATCGACACGATCCGCGAAAGACGCGGTCTTCGCGCGGGCTCGGTCGAGCATGTCGGAGGAAAGATCGAGCCCGGTGATCCGCGCGGAGGGAAAGGCTTCCGCGAGGGTGACGAGATTTTTTCCCGTGCCACAACCGATTTCGAGGATGCGGGCGGGCGCCTCGATCTGGCCGGCGACCGTCTCGACCAGCCCGCGGCGGCCGAAGAGAAAGGCCCAGCGCGTCAGATCGTAGAATTTCGCGTGCCAGCGGTAGTAGCCCCGGAGCGAATCGGCGTTGCGGCTCATGCGCGGACGTGGGCGAAAAGGGTGCAGCCGTAGGTGCCGACACGGTCCAGCCGGTGAAGTGACAGGGTTCGGTCCGGGGCGATGAGGTCCAGCCGTTCGCGGGCGAAGGCCGGGATGAAATCGATCTCCGGGCTGGCCGATCGCATCAGGATCGCGGTGCCGGGTCTGCTGTTTTCGAGGATGAGCCGCCACTCTTCGGCGAGCGCTTCGGGGCGATGGGCCGCCATCCAATCCTGGTGATCGAGGAGGACGTAGTGCGAGTAAACGGCGGGATGCTCGCGGAGGAAATTCGCGATCGTGGTGCTGTGCGTCTTGATGCGGTCGAGACGGTCGCGGAGGACGGGCTGGTGCTCCTCGCGGAGGTAGTTCGGACAGCATTCGCGCGTGTAACGACCGCGGATGTAGACCTGCCAGAAGTAGTTTTCCCAAAAGGGGATCTCGGTGAAGACGTGTTCGAGCTTCGCCTGGAGGAATCCGGGGATGCCTCCGTCGAAGTTTTGCTCGATCAGGCGGATCTGGGCGCGGGGCACTCCGAGCATCGCCATCGACACGGGCTGCCGCAGGAGCCAGCGGACCAGCTTCGTCCAGAGGATGGGGCGCACCGCTTCATAGATGGCGCGTTGCTCCTCGATCGACTTCGCTTCGAGGATCGCGGCGGCGCTTTCGCGCAGTTTCCCGCGCCCGCTTGTGAAGGTCTTCAGCGCGATCCACGCCATCTGACCGGCGGTGCCGCGGTAGTAGAACGAGGGATTCAGCGGCGAACTCTTGAAATAGTAATGCTTCTCCTTCCAGTAGCCGTTCGCATAGGGGGGCAGCAGATCGGACAACTCCTTGCGGAGGCCTTTGAAGTCGGGATGAGCTCCTTCGCCGAAGAGCGCGAAAAGATCCTCATGGCGATCGCGTCGAATCATCGCCGACTTGAGCTGGAGCAGCGCGTTTTGCCGCGGGTTCATGTCGACCGCGTGGATCTGCGCGGGATCATCGAGCAGGTAATCGAGCGCGTTGCACCCGGCGCTGGTGATCATGACGACGCGGCTGTCACGATCGAGCGCCATCAGCTCGCGGTCGATGCGCGGATCCTCCCAGCAGGCGTTGTAGACGAGGTTGCCCCCGTGGACTCGTTGAAAGGTCGCGTCCTGGGCGCGGTGGTGGATCCTGGTGGGTGCGGCGGTCTCCGGCATACCCCGAAGGAGCCCCACCCCGGCATGTTTTTCACCTACGCTCCGGTGACGAAAGCGTCAAATCCGCCCCGGCACCGGATCCCCCCCTTCCCTCAATTCTTGTCGCGGCCGGGACAAGAATCGAGGGAGAGGCACCGGGCGGGATCACCTTCCCATCCGGGCGGTGATGCGGTGCATCACGTCGAAATACTCCCTCAACTCCGCCACCGGCATGTTCAGCGGCGGGGCGACACGGATGACCTTGCCGGCGAGCGGCCCCAGCAAATGGACGCCGCGGCCTTCCTCGTCGCCGAGGTAACAGAGGCGCACGATTTCCTGGGCGACCTGTTCGGCGGTGAGGTCGCCGACGGGCTGGCATTCGATGCCCCAGACGGTGCCTTCGCCGCGGACGTATTTGATCGCGGGCAGCTCGTTGAGTTTCACGAGGCATTCCCCGATCGAGGCACCGAGGCGGCGGCCCTGTTCGAGGATGTCGGTCTGCTCGAATTCATCGAGGGTCGCGAGGACGGCGGCGCAGCCGAGGGGGTGGCCGCTCCAGGTGTCCGACCCGTCGCCGAAGCTCATGCGGGCGAAGACGTCGGCGCGTCCCACGACGGCATCGACGGGCATGCCGTTGCCGAGTCCCTTGCCGAGGGCGACGAGGTCGGGCTCGATCCCGTATTCGCTGTAGGCATACATCGAACCGGTGCGCCCGAAGTTGGCCTGCACTTCATCGAGGAAAAAGAGCAGATCGTTTTCCTGACAGAACCGCGCCAGCATCTGCATGTATTCCTTCTGCGGGTGATACGATCCGCCTCCACCGAGGTAGGGCTCGGTGATGAGGACGCAGAGACGGTCGCCGAACTCGGCCTTGAGCGCCTCGAGCTCGGCGCGGTAGGGCGCGAGATCGAGCGGCTCCTTGCGCGCTTCGAGGCTGCGGCATTCTTCCTTGGGAAAGCTGATGAAACGGACGCGGGGATCGCGCTCCTTGTCGGTCTCGCTGCCGGTGACGGCACCCGAGAGGCCCTTCTTGCCGTGGAAACCGCCGCGGGTCGCGAGGATGATGCCATCGCCCTGGGGACGTTTCGCCAACCCGGCCCAAAGGCCTTTTTGCACGGCTTCGCTGCCGCTCGCGGCCCAGAGGACCTGCTCGAGACGCGCTCCTCCGGGAGCGGCCTGGAGGTTGGCGAGAAGACGGCGGCTCGCCTCGAGTTCGATCTCGGTGACGGCGTTGTACGAGGTCAGGGTCACGCCCATGTGGAATCCGCTCTCACCGCAGGCGTCTTCGAGGGCCATGTATTCCATGACGCGTTTCCACCAGCGCTTCGGATTGTGTCCGAGGTTCGCGACGAGCACACCCGAGGTGAAGTCGGCGAGTTTGCGTCCTTCGGGGGTGTAATGATAGGATCCCGCGCTGCGGTGCAGCACCGCCATGCTCGGCGTGCGCGTGCGCATGCAGGTGGGCTCGGTCTCGACGAGATCGTGACGGAGGTCGTTCGAGGTTTCCTCGCCGGCGTGTTCGACGAGGTGGGCGGGGGCTTGGCGTTCCGCCGGCGCTTGGAGTGTTGGAGTCATGGAGTGGTGGAGTAATGGTTTAGACGGTGCCTTGATAAAGCATTTCAGGTTCGGACTTTCCGGGGAGGAAGAGGGCGAGACCTCCGGATCGGCCGTTGACTTCGACGACCGCGTTCGGTTCACCGGCGGCGGCTTTGGCGAGGATGGCCTCCATCGCCTGGACCGCGGCGACGACCTGGCGGTCGGCGGAGAGATCGTTGTAATCGCGGGCCGCGATCTCGGCGAGGCGTGCCGAACGTCCGCTCTCATCACCGCCGCGTTCGACGTAGGCGACCTCTCGGGCAAAGCGTTCGATCACCTCGATGCCGTAGCCGCGGCGGCTGCGCTCGCCCCAGGGTTCGAGGAAGCTGCCGTTGTAATGGTTGTTGATCGTGGTCTTGAGGTCGTGCGGGGTGCGGCCCTCGACGGTGAGCTCGACGCCGCGCTTTCGGCTGTGACCGTTCCAGACGCCGTTGTCGAAACGGAATTGCACCTCCTGCTCGACGTAGCCGGGAAAATTGTCGGGCGTCACCCAGCTCGTGTGGATGTCGAAGGCGGCCTCGCGTCCGCTTTCGTATTCGTAGACGAGACGGAGCTGGGTCGAGTCCCAGGTGGGGCCGTCCTTCGGTCCGACCAGACCCCGTTGACCCGAGCACTGGACACTCTTCAGTCGGCCGCCGAAGGTGAAATCGATCAGTTTCAGGTAATGGACGGCGACGTAGGTACCTGGATTGCGGCCGGTGATCCACGCGGCGAACTGGCTGCCCGAGATCGACTTGGGTTCGAGGAGCGAACAATAGCCGTTGTTCACGTGCGAGAGAACACCGTCGGCGACGAGGGTGCGGAGCTTCTTGTGATCGGGATCGAGGAGCTTGTGGTAGACCACCTTCGCAAGGACGCCCTTCTTTTTCGCGAGGGCGACGAGTTGATCGAGCTCGTCGAGGCTGAGGACCGAAGGTTTTTCGATGATGACGTGACGTCCCGCCTCGATCCCCTGCCGCGCCGCGTCGAAGTGTTTGTCGTCGGGCGAAGCGACGCAGAGGAAGTCGATGCCGCTCGCAAGGAGATCGCCGACCGCGTTTTCCCCGACGTGGTTTCCGAAGTCCTCAAGCCCGCGGCGCTTGGCGTAGGCAGCGGCGCGATCGCCGGTACGGGTCGCGGCTCCGGCGAGCTCCACGCGGAAGGCACCGGTGGTATGATCGTAGACGCCATGTTCGGCCGCCTCGAAGAAAGGCGCGTAGGTCTCGTCGAAGATCATGCCCATGCCGACCATGCCGCCGCGGAGGACGGGAAGGTGGGCGGTCTGTGGATGGGACGGAGTCATGGGAGAGGTTTTGGCAGGATAAAGGCGGGATTCGTTTTTTCCTCGCGAAAGGGACGGAGGATAATGAATTCATTTTTTAAAAGTGTATTCACTTTAATCGATGGCCTTTTGATGTCAAACTCGATTTCTTCACTCATGTCCTCCGTCGTTTTCAATCCACGCCGTTATCCGGAGCTTTGCCTCATCCTCGGAGAAGAGATCGTGGACCCGGCGCGCCGTTCCCTTGCAGATGAGGCACACGACCGCATTCTCCTGAAAATCATCCGCGGAGAGCTGACGGAGGGCATGGAACTGAAAACGACGAAGCTCTCCGAAATGCTCGGGATGAGCCGCACGCCGGTGATGCAGGCGCTCTCCCGCCTGACCGCGGACGGGATCGTGAGCCAGTCACTGAACCAGCGCGCGACGGTACGGCCGGGAGCGGAGAACTGGCTCGTCGATCTGCACCAGGTGCGGCAGTTGCTCGAGCCGGAGGCGGCGGCCGCCTGTGTCGGACGCATCCCCGACGATGTCCTCGCCGATCTGGAATTGCTCGTGCGCGACGCGACGCCAGGCAAATCGTCCGACTGGCAGAGTGCGGCGCGCTGGCTCGATCAGGCCCTCCACCTCGTCATCGCCGAATTCGGGGGAAATCTCGCGATGCGCGCGATCATCCGCCGATGCTGGAGCTACAAGCGGCTTTCCTATGAAGCCGGCAACGACAGCGACCGACACCTCCGCGAGGGTTGGAAACAACACGCGGCGTTGGTCGCGGCGATGCGGGAGGGCATCCCCGCCCGCGTCTCCTGCTTGATGAAGCAACACCTCCGCTCGGCCGGAGCCACGGGCGGCCGGATCGTGTGACGCGGATTCCGCCGATCAGCCTTCGGCCTTCACGCCGGTCAGCTTGATCTCGTGCCCCATGAAACACTTGCCGTCGAGCAGCTCGACGGCTTTCTGCGCTTCCTCGGTGGAGGCGAGGTCGATGCGGTGGTTCTTGGTGCGCTCGTCCTTGCCGGGACCGGTCTCTTCACGGCTCACGATCGTGCCGATCCCCGAGAACAGGTCGGTGACATCGGTCTCCGAAGCCTCGGCGTTGAGATTGGCGAGATTCAACGAGGGCGAGGTGACCGTCTCGATCACGAGCGGGCGGACCTGGCGGCTCGGCTTGTCGATCTCGTCGGAGTCGCCGCCACGGGTGCGACCGCCGCGGCCGCGTTCTCCACGCTCGCCACGTTCCTTGCGATCGCCACGTCCACCGGTGCGTTCCGGGCGTTCCCCGCGCGGGGCGCGCTCGCTGCGACCGACCGGCTTCTCCTCGCGACCCTCGCTCTTCGCGCCGGTGACGAGCATCTTGCGTCCTTGCACTTCGTGGTCATTGAGAGCGGCGGCGGCGGCTTTGGCCTCCTCGACGCTTCCCATTTCGACAAAGGCGAAACCTTTCGACTTTTCCGAGCCCGCCTGGGTCACCACGGCGGCTTCGACGACACTGCCATGCGCACCGAACAAGGTCTCGAGATCCGCGTTGGTGACATCATAGCTGAGATTGCCGATATAAAGGCGCGGCGTGGTCGGCTCGACATACATCGGGGCGCGACGTTCGCGCTTCGCGCCGGAGCCCTCCTCCCCACCCCGCGGAGCGCGCGGCTCGCGGGCCGGGCGATCGGACGGCTTGCCCGAAGTCTTGCCGGCGGGTTTTTTAGCCGTGGGATCGACGAGGCCGAAGGTGATGAATTTGATGAATTTCTGAAACGCGGTCGGCTTGGGAGCGGGTTTCGACGACTCGCGGCGCGGCTTTCGCTTGACGTCCTCGGAGGGGCGGAATTCATCGGGACCGTCGGATTTGCGCTGGCTGGGACGACGGCCTTCGCCATGGTCGCCGCCGGAGCGGCCGTTGCGGGAGCGGCTGCGCCCCCCACGGGAGCGCGAATTGCGGGAGTTCCGGTCTCCACCGGAAGAAGAGGATTGCATGGATATGGACAGTTTTTCGGATCAGTCCGGGGGCTCCGCGAGAAGTGCGGGCTGGTCAAGGGCGGGCGGAAGGGATTTTTCTTCCCCGCAGGGGTCGATTCAGCGGCCCCGGATTCCGGCTATCCTAGTGCAGGTGGCCTGATGAGCAAGCGATTAGACGGGGAATCCTCCCCGGTGCATCCCGGCATGGCCGGGATCAGAACGGAATGTCATCGTCGGATTCCTGTCCGTAGCCTCCGGGAGGCTCGCTGGTGGTCGGTCCACCATCGTCGTAATAGGCATTCTGGGGCTGGCTCGGACGGCTCTCGCCACGGGACTGGCCGCCGGAGGCGCGGCCGCCCCCTCCCCCGCCGCCCGCTCCCGGGCGCTCGAGCTTCCAGGCGTTGAGATTCACGTAGTATTTGCCCTTGTACTCGTTGCCGCGGATGTCGAAAAACACCTTCACCGGATCGCCGATCTGGAATTGGTCGATGAGGGCGGTCTTGTCCTTCACACACTCGAATTTGATCGACTGGGGGAATTTGCCGTCCTCGACCTCGATGACGAATTCGCGCTTCGTGAAGCCGCTCGCGAAACTCTGGATGTCCTCGATGACCTTCACGGTCCCTTCCATTTCGAAACTCTGTGCCATGGCGATGTCTGTCTTTCCGGTGGCGGCTTTTATCGCCCTGAATCGACCGCAGGAAAAGAGGAAATTGGCTTTTTTCCTCAGCCCTCGAGGAGACGGTCGGACGGGGCCGGGGTGGAATCCGGCCGTCCGCCGTCGCGGGCGTTGATCTCGGTGATCTGGGTGTTCAGGGTGCAGAAGTCGTAGGCCCAGCCGACCACGAAAAGGCCGCCGGTGCAAAGGTAGAGGATGCCGGTGAGCCACTTGCCCATGTACATGCGGTGCACGCCGAAGAGGCCGAGGAAGGTCAGGAGGATCCAGGCGACCGAATAGTCCACCGGGCCGGTCTTGTAGCGCAGCTCGGCCTTGCGCTCCATCCCCGGGATGAGGAAAACGTCGATGATCCAGCCGATCAAAAACAGTCCGCCGGTGCAGAGCCAGATGAGTCCGCTGATGGGTTTGCCGAAATAAAAACGGTGTGATCCGGTGAAGCCGAAGATCCAGAGGACGTAGCCGATCGTTTTGCTGTGGGTCGATTCCATGACGGGAGTGTGGGGCCGTCGCGGGAAAACTCCAATTACAAATCCGGCGCGATTTTCAATTCATGGTTGCGCCGCGGGCGGTTCAGGCGCCGCGGGACGGATCGCGACTTTCACGACGATGGCGGAATCTCCCGTGGCCGGATCCCTGGCTCCGAGAAAGCGGCGGTTGAACTCCTCGCCGGCACCGGTGAACCCGCGGACGCGGCCGACCTGCCCGTTCTGCACGGGGAGCAGGGTCTGGAATTCCTTCAGATCGACTTGTTCGGGCTCCATCTCCGAGCCTTCGAGCTTCACCTCGAGCCGGGGCATCAGATCGAGATTCACCACGCCGGCATGCACGCGAGGCCTCACCACCACCGAAGTGGTGATCCGGGTGGTGGCGATGATTGGCAGGGAAATGCCGCCGGCCTGGATCCAGGGGGCGAAAAAGAGCGGATCCGCCACCTGGCCCGGCACGGCGATCGCACCCACCGCGCCAGCGGGGAAGACCCCGGACCCGTATTGGATGAATCCCTCGAGCTCGGTGGACTCGGTCGTGAGATCCAGCGTCACCGAGCCATCCGGATTGAGCGTGCCGGTCGATTCACTCGTCACCCCGATGTTGCGCGTCTGGAAGTTCGTCGGCGTCGCCGGCACCACGCCGGTGACGAGACCGTTCGGCCCCACGATGATCGTGGGCGGGGCGAAGGCCGTGGGAAACGGCACCTCCTGGGCCATCGTGATCGAACTTTTCCGCACCGGCAATCCGGTGACAAACTGGAAATCCAGCGCGACATCGGGCACCGGCAGATTCGCGGTCGCGATGGCCTGCTCGGCGGCGAGGATGCCGGAGGGGGTATCGATCACAAGCACCGCCCCCTTGTTCGCCAACATCACGAATTTTCCCCGGGGCGAAAGCGCTTTCTCCAGCAAGGGTTTGACGACCTCGATCGGGGCGAAAGCCACATCGATCTCCTTCTTCACGGTGCCTTGCCCCCATGCCGGACCGGTCGTGAGAAGAAGTGCCAGCCCGATCACAAAGACCCCGGGGGAAGTTGCCTTCATGACGGGATTCTCGCACGACAGGAGCCCTCGCGGGAAGGAAAATCGCTGCGCCCTCCGCGCCATCGCCTCGATCAGAAATAAAAGGGACCGGAACTCCGGACCCCGGTTTCCTCTTCGTCTTCCTCTCCCTCGTCGGCGCTCCTCTTCTCGGGTTCACCGGTGGATTCATCCGGCGGTGCGGATATTTCCGCGGGCTGCCCGGAGGCCGCCTCTGCCTCGGGCAGTGCCGGCGGCACCGGGCGGGCGGCGGGAGCGGGATCGAGGTCGAGAAAATCATCGACTTCGCCGGCATCCTCCTCGTCGATCTTGAAGAGGTTCGAAGGCGGAAGATCCTCGTCGAGGCCGCCGGATGCACTCCCTCCGTCGGAGGGGAGAAAATCAAAGTCGTCATCCAGGTCGTCATCGACCGCGAGATCGAAGAGTGAGGTCGGACGCCGCACCTCGTAGTCGGGGAAACCCGCTGCCGGAGACGGATCAGGAACGGGCGGAGACTCGCCGACGGTCTCCGGATTCCCCCCCGAATCTTCGTCGGCCTCCAAGTCTTGCTCATCGTCTTCTTCATCGACCGCGACTTCGAAAAGCGAACGGGGCGGTTCGGGCGGGGGCGGCAAGATCGAATCCTCCTCGTCCTCCTCGTCGCCGTCTTCCTCTTCTATCTCAAAGACATCGGCAACGGCGGCGGGACTCAAGGTGATGAGAGGCTCCTCTTCTTCTCCGTCATCTTCTCCCTCGGTTTCGAACGGAGAATCGATCGGAGGGGTCATCCGGACCGGAGCCGGAGGCAAGGGACTGCTCTCGATCACGATCTCCGGCTCACCGAAATCGAGCGGCTCCAGAATTCCCCGGGGCTCCGGCTCCGGCTCCGGCTCCGGCTCCGGCTCCGGCTCCGGCTCCGGCTCCGGCTCCGGCTCCGGCTCGAAGTCTTCTTCATCCGCTTCTTCCGCGGTCTCATCGAATACTTCGAAGGGAGAAACAGGCAACTCGATCCCCTCGTCAT
>JALRFZ010000381.1 GCA_023253615.1 Verrucomicrobiales bacterium
GGTGCTGCGACGCATGCGCTGGTGGGACATCCCCGACGTCATGGCGATCGAGGAGGTCGTCTTCCCCGACACGGCCTGGACTGCGGCGCAGTTCTGGTCGGAGCTGGCCCAGGAGGATCGGACCTACCTCGTCGCGGAGCAGGAGGATGGCGATGGCGCTCTCGCCGCGATTGAGCTGGAAATCGATCAGCTCGAGGGTCTTCGGCAGGTTCCGTTTCGCGATGGCTTCGCCGATGTCGAAGATGTAGCCGGTGTGGCTCTGCGAGGTGACCGCGGCGACATCCTCGTCGGTGATGGCGCGGTCGCCGACATAGAGGGAGAGTTTTTCGAGTTCGCTGTCGATCGAGCGGGTGTTCGAGCCGACCCGCTGCACGAAACGTTCGAGGGCGGCGCCGCGGAATTTGAGATGATACACTTCGGCCCGGTCGGCGACGTGGCCCATCACCGCGTTTTCCCAACCGGGTTTGGTGGCATCGAGTTTGTCGTGCACCTCGACGCGGGCGATCTTTTCGAGGCGTTTGTAAAAGGTGCGCCGTTTGTCGATCTCGCCGGCGCTGAGGAGAAAGGTGACGTCGGAGGGCAGGCCCGCCTCGAGCACGCCCATGAGGGTGTCGAGCGCGGAAAGGGTCGACTCGGCCTTCGCGGTCTGGGATTCGCCGAGGAAGTTGACGCCCTGCAGCCACACCACCTTGTCGCCGCCGAAGAAAGGCAGGGTCTGGATCGCCTCGATCGCGCGCCCCACCACCTGAATGGCCTGGTCGGCGTTGTCGGCGGCTCCGCTGACGATTTCGAGGCCGAATTCGTTGTCCTTCGGGGCGAGCTTTTGGGAAAGCTTCATCGCCGCTTCCTTCACGAGCGCCTCGTCAGTGCCGAGGAAGGCATGGATGGGAGTGTTGGCGGGAGCTTTGGCGGCCATGGGCGGGTGACGATTCCTTAGCCTCCGGGGCGCGGCGGTGCAAGTGCGGTCTTGGTGGGTGGGGGCTCGGGCGGGGGCCGATCCGTGTCGGAAATCAGGCGGATTTTTGCAGAACCTGCTTTTCCTCCGGCATGAAGGGAGGGAGATTCGCCCGCCCCTCCGCCAATCCCGCATGATCGAAGCCCTGCTCAAACGCGGTACCCTCGTGTCCGTGGTCGTCGCGATGATCCTCCTGATGGGGATCGTGGCGGCGACGCGCGTGCCGGTGCAGATGATCCCCGATCTGGAGACCCGGGTGATCTCGGTCGAGACGCTCTGGCCGGGCGCGACCCCGCGCGACATTGAAAAGGAAATCCTCATCGAGCAGGAGCTCTACCTGCGCGGCCTCCCCAATCTGCGGCGCATGACCTCGACCGCGGCCACCGGCTGGGCCTGGATCGAGCTGGAGTTCCCCTACGGCACCGACGTGCAGCAGGCCCTCCTCGAGGTGAACAACGCCCTCAGCCAGGTGCCCTCCTATCCCGAAAACGTCGACGAGCCGGTGATCCGCACCGATTCGTTTTCCTTCAATCCCTTCATGTATTTCCGCATCGTGCCGCTGCCGGGCAATCCGCAGGGCGTCGATCTCGATCTGATGTTCGACTTTCTCGACGACACGGTGAGGCCGGTGCTGGAGCGCGTCGAGGGGGTCTCGCGCGTCGGGCTCGAGGGCGGTACCGAGCGGCAGGTGCGCGTCGAGATCGACGCGGGAAAACTCGCCGAGCGGAATCTCTCGATCGCCGCGGTGCAACAGGCGATCCGCGCCCGCAATGTCGATGTCTCGGGTGGTGACATCGACAGCGGCAAGCGGCGTTATCTGGTCCGCACCGTGGGGCGCTTCGAGACGCTGGAAGAGTTGGAAGACCTCATCCTCGTGCGGCGCGGCGACGCGGTCATCCGCCTGGAGGAAGTCGCCACCGTCACCCTCGACCACTCGGAGCCGCGCGAGCGCTCCTACTCGAACGGCGAGCCGAACATCTGGGTCAGCATCGTGCGCCAGACCGGATCGAACGTGATCGGGATCAAGAAGGCGGTCCTCCCGGAGGTGGAGCGGCTCAACGCGGAGGTGCTGCGTCCCGCGGGGCTAGTGATGTCGCTGAACAGCGACGACGTCCGCTACGTGGAGGACTCGGTCGCGAACGTGCTGCAGAATCTCCTCCTCGGCGCCGCGCTCGCCGCAGTGGTGATGTTCCTCTTTCTCCGTTCGGCTTCGGCCACGCTGATCGGGCTCGCGGGGATGCCGGTATGCATCGTCGCGGCTTTCATCGGCCTGCTTCTCCTCGACCGCACCATTAACGTGATCTCGCTCGCCGGGATCGCCTTCGCCATCGGCATGACGATCGACAACACCATCGTCGTCCTCGAAAGCATCGCCCAGGAGCGCGCCGCCGGAAAGAACCGCTTCGAGGCGGCCCGCGACGGAGTGAAGAATGTCTGGGCGGCGGTGCTGTCGGGCACGATGACGACGGTGCTCGTCTTCCTCCCGATCCTTTTCATCCGCGAGGAGGCGGGCCAGCTTTTCTCCGACATCGGCATCGCGATCTCGGCATCGATCCTGATGTCGATGCTCGTCGCGGTGACGGTGGTGCCGGTGGCCTATGCGAACCTGCGCGATCGGCGGAAGCGCCCCGCCCCTGACGCCGGCTCCGCCACCGGCTCCGGGATGAAGCCCCCACTCCCGGCGATGCTGCGGCCGCTCGAGGTGTTGCTGGGCTCCTCCTTCCGCCGGATCGCCTGCCTCGTCGTGACGCTCGCGGCGACGGGGGCGATCTTTGGGTTCCTCACTCCGCCGGCCGAATATCTGCCCGAGGGCGAGGAGGCGAAATCCTTCTCCACGATGATCGCGCCGCCCGGCTACAATCTCGGGGAAATGGAGCGGATCGCGGCCGAGCTGCAGGCCGTGATGTTGCCGGCCTTGAAAGACGATCCCGCGGCCTTCGATGCGGGGAAGAGGGAGTTCCCGGCCCTCGACCGCATCGATTTCAACGTCTCGCCCGAGTCGATCTGGGTCATCGCGGTGACGAAAAATCCGAACCACATCGAGGATTTCATGGAGGCGATCGACGCGCGTTTCCTCTCCTACCCGGGGATGCGGGCGTTTTCGTCGAAAGGCTCGATCATCTCGAGCAACGACGGAGGCACGCGGGCGGTGGCGTTGGACATCAGCGGTCCCGACCTGCCCGAGATCTACGCGGCCGCGCTGGAGGTCTACCGCCGCGCCGGCGAGCTCATCGACGATGCCCGGATCGATTCCGATCCCGGCTCGCTCGTGCTGGGTCAGCCGCTCCTCGAAATCCGGCCACGTTGGGAACGCCTCGCCGAGCTCGGTTTCGATCCCGTTGATTTCGGCTTTGCGGCTTCGGTGCTGGGCGACGGGGCTTTTGTCGACGAGTTCTACTTCGGCGATGACAAGGTCGACATCTTTCTCTACAGCGAGGCCGGGAGTCGTCAGACCGTGGACCGCCTCGAGTCGCTCCCCGTCGCCACGGGACTCGGCACGGTGGTGCCGCTCGGCTCCGTGGCGGATCTGGTGGAGACGGTCGATACCGACGAGATCCGCCGCGTCGACGGGCGTCGCACCGTCACCCTCTACATCATCCCGCCGCGGTCGGTGGCGCTCGAGACCGCGGTGGAGCGGGTCCGCGAGGAGCTCGTGCGCCCGCTCCTCGCCGGGGGCGAACTCGGACCCGGCATCACCATCGACCTCACCGGCGCGAGCGACCAGCTCGAGAGCACCCGCGAATCGCTGGGAGCCAATTTGTGGATCGCGGTGGCGCTCTGTTATCTCCAGCTCGTCATCATCTACCGCCACTGGGGCTATCCCTTCCTCATCCTCGTCACCGTGCCCCTCGGGATCGGCGGCGGCATCATCGGACTCTGGCTCCTCAACCAGATCGGAGCGGCGCTGCCTCTCGCGGGAATGCGGGCGATCCAGCAGCCCTTCGACATGATCACGATGCTGGGCTTCCTCATCCTCCTCGGCACCTCGGTGAACAATCCCATCCTCATCGTCGATCGCACCATGCGGAACCATCGCAAACTCGGGCTCGATCCCCTCGCCGCGGTGCGGGAAGCCGTCGCGGCCCGGCTCCGGCCGGTCCTCATGACGACCTGCACCACCCTCATCGGGCTGGCTCCGCTCGTCTTCCTCCCCGGGGCCGGCACCGAACTCTACCGCGGGCTCGGCGTGATCGTGCTGGCGGGCCTCGCCTTCTCCGCGGTCGTCACGCTGACTTTCCTGCCCTGCCTGCTGGTGACGTGGCTGAGTCTCGCGGGCAGGTGGCGCAAGAGCGATGGCGCGAACCCGGAGGCGCCGGTCTCACCGCCGGAAACCGCGTGAAACGAGAGCGGTGCTTGCATCCGGACGCCGGAACGGATATTCCCAAGGTCATGCGGCTTTTTTGTCTACTCCTTCCCGCCTTCCTGATTCCGTCCCTGACCGCCCGGGGGGACGCCCCCGCGGCCGATCCGCAGGCCCTCGCGGAAAAGGCCCTCGCGGCCGCCGGAGGAAAGGAGAAGGTGCTGAAGATCTTCCGCGTCGAGGAGCTCTACCATTTCGGAGACACCCCCGACCCTGCGGAGGGGAAAAAGCGGTCCACCCGCGTCTCCGTGATCCAGCAGCCGGACAAGTGGTGGATCGGCCGGGCCGAACGGGGCGAAGAGGCCGCCAAGGACGATGTGCGGGCCTGGTCGCTCGATCTGTTGGTGGATCCCGCTTCGGTCCTCGGAGCGATCCCCGACCTCGTCGATGAAGGCGTGGCCTGCGCCGGGCTCGAAGTGAGCGGCAGTGTCACCCCACCCATGAAGCTCTACTTCGACAAGGAGACGCATCGGCTGAAGCGGCTCGACTGGAGATCGGACTTCTATCGTTTCAGTGAGTGGCGCGAGCAGGACGGGCTCCACTACGCCGCCAGGACGATCATCTATCAGATCAAGAGCGGCAAACCTTGGTTCTTTCATGAAATCACCGGGCTCGAGCGGCTCGCCACCTTGCCGGAGGGTCTCGGCGAGCCCTGATGGGAGCTGGATGGCTCCGCCCCGCTGCTAAAGCCGCCGGGACTCGAGGTGACCGACACCTTCGATCTTCCTCGTCTCCAGCCCGACGGATCACGCCGGCCGTTACCAGCGGCTCATCGACTTCAATGCCAAGGACAAGCGGAAGATGAAGAAAATCAAGAAGCAGCTCGCTCCGCTCAAGGCGCAGAAGGCGGCGCTTCTCAATCCTTGACCGGTGCGGGGCCGTCCTCGCTCGTCCGGGCGGCGCCGTGGCGCCACAAAATCCCCGCTTGGGAGCATTTCGCTTGAATCCGGCCCCAAATCGGTTAGGAAAACGGTCCGCATTGTTCACGGAGTTGCGGTCGAGCCATCACCAAATCCCCGTCGATGCGGGAGATTCGTATCGTGAAAGCCCGGTCTTCCCCGACCCGCTCCGTTCCTCCCGGCAAAACGCCGGTGGCCGGGCCGGTTCGTGGATCAGGGGCCGAAATCCCCATCCCATCCACCTGACATGAGTTTGATTGCCGACAAGTTCTCCGAAATCGCCCCCTCCCTGACTCTCGCCATCACCGCCCAGGCGAAAAAAATGCAGGCCGAAGGGCAGGACATCGCCAGCTTCGGTGCCGGGGAGCCGGATTTCGACACGCCGCAGCACATCAAGGACGCCGCGATCGAGGCGCTCCAGGCCGGCCGCACCAAATACACCGCCGTCACCGGCATCCCGGAACTGAAAAAGGCCATCGCCGACAAGCTCAAGACGGAAAACGGGATCGACTACGCCCCCAGCCAGATCTCGGTGAACTGCGGCGCGAAGCACTCCTGCTACAACGCGATCCTCGCCTGCTGCAATCCCGGCGATGAAGTGATCATCCCCGCGCCCTACTGGACGAGCTACCCGGACATGGTCCGCCTCGTCGGCGCCGAGCCGTATTTCGTGGAAACGAAGCGCGAGAACCAGTGGAAGATCACGGCGGAAGAGTTCGCCGACTCGATCAGCGGTGCCACGCGCATGCTCATCCTCAACAGCCCGAACAATCCGACGGGTTCGGTCTACACGAAGGCCGAGATCGAGGCCCTCGTCGAGGTCGCGGCCTCGGAGGACATCATCATTCTCTCCGACGAGATCTACGAGAAGCTCCTCTACAACGGCAAGAAACACGTCTCGACCGCCTCGGTCAGCGAAGCCGCGAAGCGTCTCACGATCACGATCAACGGCTTCTCCAAGGTCTACTCGATGACCGGATGGCGTCTCGGCTACACCGCCGCTCCGCCGGAGATCGCCGAGGTGATCGACACGATCCAGAGCCACACCACCTCGAATCCCACGACCTTCGCGCAATACGGCGCCCTCGCCGCCCTCCAGGGCGACCAGAGCTTCGTCAACGACATGGTCGAGGAGTACGACATGCGCCGCCAGTACATGCTGAGCCGCCTCCAGAAGATCCGCAACATCGAGGTCGTCGAGCCCGATGGCGCCTTCTACTTCCTCGTCGACACGACGAAGATGGGCCTCAGCTCGATGAATCTCAGCGAGAAGCTCCTTTCCCGCTACCGCGTCGCCGCGGTGCCGGGCCTGGCCTTCGGTCACGATCACTCGGTGCGTCTCAGCTACGCCACGAGCCTCGACGTGATCAAGAAGGGCCTCGACCGGTTCGAGGAGTTCTGCCACGCGCATTGATCGGACGATGTCGCCCGAACTCGACCTGGCCTGCCGCGCCGCCCGCGAAGCGGGGGCGCTGCTCCGCGCGAACTTCGAGACCGAGCTGAGCGTCGACGCCCTCGACCGGCACGACATCAAGCTCGCGCTCGACGTGGAGAGCCAGAAGCTGATCGAGGGGCTCATCCTCGCGACCTTTCCCGACCACGCCATCTATGGCGAAGAGGGGCTCGCGGGCGATCAATCGAGCGATTCGCAGTGGATCGTCGATCCCATCGACGGCACGGTGAATTTCTTCTACGGCATCCCGCATTTCTGCATCTCCATCGCGATGCGCCGGGGCGGCGAGCTGAAGGTCGGTGCGATCTACGATCCGATGATGGACGAGATGTTCGCCGTCGATTTCGATGGCCCCGCCACCCGCAACGGCCTGCCGATCCGCCCGAGCGATCGCTCCGCGCTCGCCGATGCCGTCGTCACCGTCGGTTTTTCCAAATCGACCGAGTCGATCGATGCCGGGCTCGCCCGCTACAAGAACATCGCCCACCGCGTCCGCAAGACGCGCATGATGGGCAGCGCCGCCCTCGCCCTCGCCTACATCGCCTGCGGCCGTCTCGATGCCTACATCGAGGAATCGATCAGCCTCTGGGACATCGCCGCCGGGCAACTGATGCTCGAACGCGGAGGTGGTTCGGTGGTGTTGATCCCCTCGCCGGAAAATCCTGACAAATCCTCCATCATCTCGAGCAACGGTCGTCTGCCGCTCGAGGAGGTGATCTGAAATCCATGCGTTACCGCAGCGGCATCGGCTACGACGTACACGCCTTCGCCGAGGGGCGTCCCCTCGTGCTCGGCGGCGTCACCATCCCGCACGATCGCGGGCTCTCCGGCCACTCCGACGCCGACGTCCTCTCGCACGCGATCGCCGACGCGATTCTCGGTGCGATCGGCGAGCCGGACATCGGTTATTGGTTTCCGCCCTCCGATGATTCGATCGAAGGGATCTGCAGTTTGAAGATTCTCGAAAAGGCCGCCGAGCTCGTCGCCGCCAAGGGCGGGCGCATCGAAAACATCGACAGCACCCTCATCGCCGAAGAGCCCCGCGTGATGAAACACGCCCCGGCGATGAAGGAGAAGATCGCCGCCGCTCTCGGCATCACGCCCGGCGACATCGGGATCAAGGCGACCACCAATGAAGCGATGGGCTTCATCGGACGCCGCGAAGGCATCGCCGCGATGGCGGTGGCTTCGGTGGCGCTGGATGGGACGGCGCCACCGGCGAGGCCCTGACCTCACGCCACGCTCGGGGGAGCGAAACCCTCGCGGTAGGTGCGCGAGAGGATCGTCCGGTTCGCCTCCTCGTGGTTCTTGAAGCGGTAATTGGCCGCGTCCCACTCGAGCTCCTGGTTGGGGAAACGCGTCGCTTTCGTGGCGAGCAGGCAGGGCTCGGTGATGCGGCTGCCGATGTCGAAGGGAGTCCAGAGAGGCTTCTCCGTGCCGAGGCAGCAGTCGGCCCAGTCCTTCCAATGCTGGCGCTCGCCGACCTCGGGCATGGCTTCGTTCTCGACGAGCTTGCCCTTGCGGTAGATCTCCATCTCGCCGCCGGGTTGGAGGAGCAGGGCGCCTTCCTCGCAGACGATCATCGTGCAGGTGCCGGTGATCTTCGAGACGGGCAGTCCGTAGGCCGCGAAAGAAGGGCGGATGTTGCTGTCGGTATAAGTCACGACGAACTGGTCGCGGGCGAACTTGTCGCCGCCGGGGTAGACGAGGGTCGCGCGGTTGTAGCCCGAGTGGCACTCGTTCGAGGGTTTCATCGTGTCGGTCTGCACCGTGAGCGGGGCGGGCAGGTCGTAGGCGAAATAGAGCACGTCGATGAGGTGGCAGCCCCAGTCGGCGAGCATGCCGCCGCCCGTTTCCCAATAGGACCGCCAGCGCCGCGGATGGAGATCCTCGCTGTAGGGCAGGGCCGCTGAGAGGGGGCCGTTCCAGAGATCCCACTTCAGGGTATCGGGCACCGCGGTGCCGGGGGTGACGGGGCTCCACGGATCGACGAAGTAGGTGCCGCGGCTCATCCCGCCCGTCCAGATGAAGGCCTCGACGGGGCGGCCGAGGCGGTTCGATTTCAGCAGCTCGACCGCCTGCATGCGGCCGGTCGTGCAGGCGCGCTGGTTGCCCATCTGGGTGTGAAGATCCGGACGCGCCGCGAGGGCCTCGCGGATGATGCGCAGCTCGTCGAGCTGGTGCACGAGCGGCTTCTGGCCGTAGACGTGTTTGCCGTGTTTCAGCGCGGTCACCATCATGGGGCAGTGGTGGAAATCGGGCGTGTCGACGATGACGGCGTCGAATTGGTCGACGCGGTTGGCGAAGGCCTCGCGGTAGTCGGTGAGGTGCCAGGCGCCGGCGTATTTTTCCTTCACCTGTTTGAAGGCGTTCTCGTCGACATCGCAGAAGCCCGCGAACTCGACCATGGGATGGCCCTCGAGCCCCTTGCGCTGCATCCCGCCGATGTTGCCGGTGCCGATCTGGAAGATGCGGAGCTTGCTGTTCTTGTTCGTCGCGGCGCGGACGATGGCGGCATTCGAGGCGATCGCGGCGGCGCCGAAGGCGGAGGCCGAGCGGAGGAACTGGCGGCGGGAGGAAAGGGCGGGGGAGTTTTCGGGATTTGTCATGACCCCGGAATGTATCGAAACAGACGCGTCGCGGCGAGCCCCTTTTTCTCCCCTGATCGTGGAAAGTCGTACCCTGTCAAAGCGCGAAAACGCCCGCGAGGGCGGAGATTTGTTCCCTGTCGGCGCGAAGCGCGCCGAGCGCGGGTTGATGGCGCGCGGCCACTTCGCGAAACGTCTCGCCGCACGAGGTGAGGAGCAAGGCGGCCGGGAGGAGGGAGAGCAGGACCCGGTTCATTCCGTTTCGGTGAGGATTGCCCGGTCCCCGGCGGTCCTTGCCGGAAATCCGCGAAGATTTCACCACCCGCCGCGCGCGAGCTGCTCGGCCCATTGCGCCCACTCGCGCCGTTCGTATTCCTTGGCGACTTCCTCGTCCTCCTTCTGGAAGTAGTCCCACGATTCCTCGAAGTGTCGGATCGACCGCCCGTCGGAATCGAGGAGGCGCTGGAACCAGAGCGGATCGGTCAGGCCGTATTCGAGCACGGCTTCCGGCGCATCGCGGAGAAAAGCCTCGCGGAAGTCCGGTCGCGCGATGCGTCCCATGAGGGCGCGCTGGTAGCTGCGCAGTCCCGCGTACTCCGGTGCGAGCGGATCGGGGGCGGCGACACCGGCGGGCGAAAAGGCGACCGCCGTCCGCGCGGGTGGCTCGACCGGCCGATGGCTGTGGAAGATCCCGCGCGCCGTGCGGATGTCGTGCATCACCGAGGCGAAGGGCTTCAGCTTGCTGTCGCGCTCGAGGATGACGAAGCGGGCATTCACGGCCCGGCGCACCGCCTCGTCGAAGAGCGGCCAGACCTCGTCCATGACCGGGGCGGAATGGCTGTCCTCCCAACGCCCGTCGGGCAACTGGTGGCCGCCCGCGAGGTGCATCTGCGAGACGCGGTCCATCGGGATCCGGTCGAAGAAGGCGATCGGGTCGTAGCCGTGGTTGCGGGCGTTGTTGAAGACATTCGTCACGTCGAGGAGCAGGGTGCAGTCGGTCTCCGCGCAGATGCGGGCGAGGAAGTCCGCCTCGTCGAGCGGGCAATGCGGCACGGGAAAGGCATAGGTGACGTTCTCGAGCGCGAAGGGGCGCCCGAGGCGCTCCCTGACAAAACGATAATTCTCCGCGACCCATTTCACCGAGGTCTCTTCGAAGGGCATCGCGAGAAACATCGTCAGGTCGTGTCCGTCGGCGCGGTGGAAGGCGAGGTGTTCGCTGAAAACCTCCATCCCGGTCTCCGCGAGAAAGCGTTTCGTCTCATCGAGGTAGCGGTCGGCCGGATCGCCGACGGTGCCGATGGAGAGGCTCAGCCCGTGGGCGACGCAGGGAAAGTTCGCGAGGGCCTCGCGGAGGAGCTGTTCGCCCGGATCGCTGTAGGTGCGGCGCTCGCGCACAAGGTAATCC
>JALRFZ010000429.1 GCA_023253615.1 Verrucomicrobiales bacterium
CCGCGGCAATCTTCGCCGCGCCACGATCCGCTACGTCTATTCGGGAGTCTCTTACAATCCCGACGACGGCGAGGACATGTACGGGACCGGCCAGAAGATCGTGCGCCTCGCGCGCCGCGGCTTCGCGAGACCGCGCCTCGACATGACGACGAGCGATGTCCTCCAGGAGCGTTCCGTCTTCGACGACGCGCTCTTCACCTACTGGCGCCGCTTCGGTTCTTATTCCGCCTTTTGATCCGGCCCGATATGGAACGGGGAAGCCGGGCTTGCACTCCTCCGCCGCGGGGGCGAAAGTGGAAATGGATCCGCTTCACCCCCATCCTTCCACTGTCATGATCCCCCGTCTCCTCATCCTTGCCTCCGCCCTTTCCATCCTCACGCCCATGGCCGATGCCGCACCGCTTTCCAGCGGCGATCTGCGCAGGCTCGGCTTCACCGGGAACTACCGCGGGGATGTGCAGGGCAACATCGCGGTCAAGAACGGATCGAATTTCGACAATTTCCGCGTCGACCAACGCGACAACGAGCAGCTCCCGCCGCGCAACCGGTCCGTCGTCACCGGTCCCTCGGGGCGCAACGGCTTCTTCCTGAATCTGCAGAAGATCACCGGGAACGAACGCCGGGCCACCATCCGCCTTTTTTACTCGGGCGTTTCCCGGAACCCCGATTACGACGAGGACACCGTCGGCAGCGGCGTGAAGATCATGAAAGTGCTCCGCCGGGGCACCTCCCGTCCCCAGTTCGAGATGAAGCTCACCGACAAGCTGGACGAGCGCGCCTTCGATGACGGCGAATATCTCACGATCTAGCGGATCCGCGGGCTTCTCTTCAAGTGAGAGCGGCGAGGACGAGGTGACCGGACGCGCAACTTTCCGCGCACCCGGGGGTTTTGGCTTCCCCGCGTCATCGCCGTGGCGGTAAAACATCTCCCTCATGAATCGTCTCTCCCTACTCGCTCCGCTCTTCGCCCTGCTCGCACTGACCTCCGGCCAGGCCGCCGGAGAGACCTCCGCGAAACCCGCTCCGAGGCCGAATATCGTCTTTTTCTTCTGCGACGACCTCGCGACCCAGGCCATCAGCGCCTACGGGCACAAGCTCGGACTGCTCGAGACGCCCCACATGGATCGTCTCGCGAAAGAGGGCATGCTCTTCGAGCGGTGCGTCGTGCCGAATTCGATCTGCGGACCGAGCCGGGCCGTCATCCAGACCGGAAAATACAGCCACCTCAATGGATTTTACCACAACGGGAGCCGCTTCGACGGATCCCAGCAGACTTTCGTGAAGCTCCTCAAGGAAGCCGGCTACCAGACCGCGGTGATCGGCAAATGGCATCTCGTGAGCGACCCGGTGGGCTACGATCACTGGCACATCCTCCCCGGCCAGGGCGCCTACTACAATCCGCCGATGATCCGGGACGGCGAGCAGGTGAAACACCACGGCTACACCACCGACCTCATCAGCGAATTCTCGATTGAATGGCTCAAACAGCGCGACAAGACGAAGCCCTTCCTCCTCATGACCCAGCACAAGGCGCCCCACCGCGAATGGGCGCCCGCCCTGCGCCACCTCGGTTGGAACGGTGATCGCGAATTCCCCGAACCCGCGACCCTCTTCGACGACTACTCCGGCCGTGGCATCGCCGAACTCGAACAGGACATGACCCTCGCGAAGACCTTCACGGAACGCGATGCGAAGCTCATCCCCACCCCCGGCCTCACTCCTGAACAACTCGCGCAGTGGAATGCCTACTACGAGCCGCGCAACGCGGCCGTCGCGGATCTTTCCGGCAAGGAACTCGTGCGTTGGCGCTACCAGCGTTACATGCACGACTACCTCGGCACGGTGAAGGCCGTCGACGAGGCAATGGGCGCGTTGCTCGACACCCTCGAGGCCGAAGGCATCGCCGACGAGACCCTCGTCGTGCTCTCGTCCGACCAGGGCTTCTACCTCGGCGAGCACGGCTGGTTCGACAAACGCTGGATCTACGAGGAGTCGCTGACGACCCCGCTCGTCGCCAGCTGGCCGGGCGTGATCGCACCCGGCGCGCGCGGCGAGGGCATGGTCTCGATCATCGATTTTCCCGAAACCTTTCTCGAGGCGGCAGGCCTGCCCGTGCCCGACGACATGCAGGGCCGGAGTCTCATGCCTTTCTTCCGATCCGGCGGAAAAGCGCCCGACGACTGGCGCACCAGTTTCTACTACCACTACTACGAGTATCCCGGCCCCCACAGCGTGCGGAAACACTACGGTGTCGTCACGGGCCGCTACAAGCTCTTCCACTTCTACGAGCCCGAAACGAACTACTGGACCCTGATCGACCGCGAAAAGGACCCTGACGAAATGACCAACGTCTACGGCAACGGCGATTATGCCGCCGTGCAGGCGGAGTTGCACGCCGAGCTCGAGCGCCTCCGCGCCGAGCTGAAAGTGCCCGAGCAGGATGCCCCGGAATCCTACCTGCGCCCCGGTCAAGGCGGCGGCAAGGGGAAAGGAAAAGGGAAGGAGAAAGCCAAGGAAAAGGCCAAGGCGCCGCGCGCGGCAAAAGCCGGATGAGGGGAGTCCCGCCGCGGTCTCAGCCGAGCAGGCCGAGCGCACCGACCACGATCAGGTAGACCGCGACGATTTTCGCGAGGAGATCGGGCTTCATCAGGATGAGGATGCCCGCCACCAGCGCGGCGACGGGGCCGATCGCCGGGTGGAGCGGCACGATGGCGGCGAGGGATTGAGTGATTTCGATCATGGTAGTCCGGGGGTTCGAATCGGGACAAGGCTTTCGCCAAGTGACTTCATCGTATCGGGAAAGCGCACCGGTGTCGAGAGCGAGGGCGCGGCTCCGCCGTGAAACCTCAATGGTCCCGGAAAGGTCCCCTCGGCTCGGATTCGTCCATTTCCTTCCTCCACGCCGCAAATCGCCCGAGCATCATCCGCAGCACCTCCGGCTTCTCCGTGGACAAATCGTGTTCTTCGGCCGGATCCGCCGCAAGGTCGAAGAGACCCCGTCCCTTCGCGGATTCGACCCACTTCCATTGCCCGACGCGCGCGGCCTTGTCGCCGCGACGCTGCCAGAACATCTCCGCCCGCGGTGACGCCATCCCGCCCCGCAGCACCGGGAGCAGGTCGAAGCCATCGAGTTTCAAACCCTCAGGCGCCGGCGTGCCTGTCGCGGCGAGAAGGGTCGGCAGGATCTCGAGAGAGCTGAGGAATTCATCGGTGACTTTCCCCGCCGGCACCTTCCCCGGCCAGCGCATCAGAAAGGGCACGCGCAGACCACCCTCCCACATCGTCGACTTCGAGCCGCGCAGCGGGGCATTGCCACCGTTGCCGCTGCCGCCGTTGTCGGAGAGAAAGATCACGATCGTCTCCTCCGTTTCCCCGGCGTCTTCGATCGCCTCGAGGACGCGTCCGATCGCCGTGTCCATGCGCGTCACGGCGGCGAAATAACGGGCGAGTTTTTCCTCCTTCACGAGGCCGCGGTATTTCGCGACCTCCTCCTCCGGTGCCTGCACCCCGGGTTTCTCACCGCCGTTGTCTTCGGCGAGGGTCGAGGCGCTGTGCGGGGCGTTGAAGGCGAGGTAGAGAAAAAACGGAGCCTTCCCCGCATGCTCTTTCACGAACGCGACGGCTTCGCGCTCGAAGACGCCGGTGACGTAGGTCCCCTTGTCCTCCTCCGTGCGCGCATTGCCGCGGAAGAGCGAGGGAATGCCGTAACGCTCGTGCGTGTAGTAGTCGATCCCGTTGTTGCCATGGCCGTAAAAGAAATCGAAGCCGCGCTGCAGCGGCAGGTAACGTTTCGCCTGGCCCATGTCCCACTTGCCGACGACGCCGTTGACGTAGCCGGACTTCCGCAGGTGATCGCCGATGGTGAGCTCCTTCGGATCGAGGCCGAGGATCATCTCGGGTGAGACGGCGTATTCTTCCGCGGTGAAGCGGTGGCCGTAATTGACGAGGTCGTTGCGCACCATGTCGTATAGCCCGTTGCGCTGCGGGTACCGTCCGGTGAGGAGACTGCCGCGCGAGGGCGTGCAGGCGGGCCAGGTGACGTAGAAATTCGTCGCCCGCGTCCCCTCCGCGGCGAGCCGGTCGAGAGCGGGTGTCCGGATCGGCTTGATCCCCAGGCAACCGAGGTCCGTCCATCCCTGGTCGTCGCTGATGATGAGGAGGACGTTGGGTTTGTCGTCTCCGCCGACAAGAGTGCCGGCGTGGAACCAACCTGACAAAACAACCAAAACCGGAAAAATCCCGCGCATCATTTTTCTCTTTTTCCTTTTTTCCCTCCCTTGCCTCCACCTTTGCCTTTGCCTTTTCCACCACCTCCCGGCAGGTCCTTCGCCTCCTCCTTCGGCAGGTAGGAAGCGAGATCCTTCTTCGTCTCCACGAGTTTCGGATCTCCGGCGAGATTGGCATACTCCAGCGGATCACTCGCGTGATCGTAGAGTTCCTCGCTGCCGTCGGAGTAGCGGATGTAGCGCCAGTCGCCGAAACGGATGCTGTGGTTGCCGCGTCCGTGCGTGGTCATGGCGGGCTGGTCCCAGTCGGCGGCGGGATCCGCGAGGATGGGGCTCATGTCGAAGCCCTCGAGATGTTCCGGACGGGACAATCCCGCGGCCGAAGCGAGCGTGGGAAAAACGTTCAGGTAGTCGACCGGCCAATCGCAGGTCTTCCCTACGGGCGTGATCCCCGGCACTTTCCAGATGTGGACGGTGCGGGTCGGCTCCTCCCAGAGGGCGAACTTCCGCCAGTGCGATTTCTCCCCGAGGCTCCAGCCGTGGTCGCTCCAGAGGCAGATGATGGTGTCATCCTTTTTCGGCGAACTCTCCAGCGCGTCGAGGAGGCGTCCGATCTCGTAATCGCAGTAGGCGATCGTGGCGAGGTAAGCCTGCACCGCCTCTTTCCAGCGGCCTGATTCGAGGATCTTCGCGTGGTCGCCCTGCGGTCCCGCCATTTTCACTCCGGCGGGCGGGACATCGTCGAGGTCGTCCTCGCGGTGCGGGGGCAGCTCGATGGATTCGAGCGGGAAGAGGTCGAACCACTCCTTCGGCACGCTGAAGGGCATGTGCGGCTTCACGAGACCGCAGGCGATGAAAAAGGGCTGATCGCCCTCCTCTTTCATCCGTTCGATGCACCAGTCGACGACGGCGTGGTCGGGCATTTCCTCGTTCGTATTGGCAAGCGGATAAAACTCGATGCCGCCGACACCCTTGTCCGGAGCCGAGGGATGCGGCGTGAGCTTTCCTCCTTTGCCGTCGAAATACTCCGTCCACTCGCCGCCGCGATCACCGGCCCCATGGTAGATCTTGCCGGCTCCATAAACACGGTAGCCGTTTTGGAAAAAGTGCGAGTTCAGCAACTGGTCCTCGCGGATCCCGGGACGCCAGTTCTGCGCGTTCACGTAGCACCCCGTCGTGCTCGGTCGCATCCCGGACATCAGCGAAGCCCGCGAGGGATTGCAGGCCGGGGCGGTGCAATAGGCGCTCGTGAAAGAAAGGCCCGCGGCGGCGAGACGGTCAAGGTTGGGTGTTTTCGTCTGCGGGTTGCGCCCGAGATGGCCGACCCAGTGATTGAGGTCGTCGATGGCGATGAAGAGGACGTTGGGCTTCTTCTTTTCCTTCCCCTCCGCCGCCGTTCCGGGGAGAGCGGCGGCAAGGAGGAGCAGAATGAGGGCGGGGACTTTCGGGAAGGACATGAGAGGGTGGGATGGCGGACCTGACCGTGTCAAAACGAGCGGGCCTGGTCGAGACAAAATCCAGTCCAAGCCCGCCATCGACAAACCCCGCGATCTTTGCCAAGTTGCCCGCCGGATCCCTTCCCCGTATTCCCCATGAATCTCCATCTCCAGGACAAGGCCGTGCTCGTTTTCGCCTCCAGCGGTGGCATCGGCCGCGGTGTCGCCACCGAATTCGCCCGCGAGGGGGCGAAGGTCATGCTCTTCGCCCGCTCCGAAGACAAACTCGCCGCCACGGCCGAAGCGATCGCCGCGGAGACGGGCAATCGTCCGCTCTTCACCGTCGGCGATCTCACCAACGCGGCTTCGGTACAAGGGGTGATCGATCGCACCGTCGCCGAGTTCGGCGGTCTCTGGGCGCTTTTCAACAACACGGGCGGGCCTCCGGCGGGCGGCTTCGAGGCGTTTGACGATGCCGCCTGGCAGTCGGCCTTCGAACTCACCACGCTCGGCTACGTGCGCGCGATCCGCGCGGCGCTGCCGCATCTCCGCGCCGGAGGCGGGGGACGCATCGTGAACAATACCTCCGTCTCGACGAAGCAGGCGATCGATGGACTGCTCCTTTCGAATGTCTTCCGCAGCGGACTCGTCGGACTCGGGAAAAGCCTCGCCCGCGAGCTCGGCCGCGAAGGCATCCTCGTGAACACGGTGGGGGCGGGACGCATCGACAGCGACCGCATCACCGCCCTCGACACGATCTGGGCGGAGAAGGCGGGCATCACCTACGACGCACAACGCGCCAAATCGCAGGCCTCCATCCCGCTCGGCAAGTACGGCGAACCGGCCGACTTCGCCCGCGCCGTGGTCTGGCTCTGCTCGGGGGCGAACGGTTATGTCACCGGACAGAATCTCCTCATCGACGGCGGGATGACGGAAGTCTACTGACTTGCGCGACAAAACGCCGTGGGCGGGAGACCCGATCGACCGCCCTCACACCGTGCAGATTTCGACGGCCTGCTTCAGCGAGGCGATCTTGTCTTCCCGCTTGGGGATGAATTCCTGGGCGACCCATCCGGTGTAGCCGGTCGCGACGATCGCCTTCATGATCGCGGGGTAGAAGAGCTCCTGCGTCTCGTCGATCTCGGCGCGGCCCGGGACGCCGCCGGTGTGGTAGTGGCTCAAGTACTGGTGGCGCGCCTGGATCGTGGCGATGATGTCGCCCTCCATGATCTGCATATGGTAGATGTCGTAGAGCAGCTTGAACCGCTCCGAGCCGACTTTGTCGCAGAGCGCCGCCCCCCAGGAGGAAAGGTCGCACATGTAGTCCTTGTGGTTCACCTTCGAGTTGAGCAACTCCATCGTCAGGGTGACGCCGTGTTTTTCACACAAGGGCATGAGCCGTTTCAATCCGACCGCGCAGTTTTCGAGTCCCTGCTCGTCGTCCATGCCATCGCGGTTGCCCGAGAAACAGATCACGTTGGTGAATCCGGCCGCGGCACTTTCGGCGATGAGCTTTTCGTAGAGGGCGAAAAGGGTGTCGTGGTGCTCGAGACGGTTGAAGGCGTGGGGAATGGAGCCGACCTTCTTTTTCACGCCGCCGATCTCGACCTCGGCCGAGGGGAAGCTGACCATGGGACAATGCATCCCGTGTTTTTTCATCGTCGGGAAATCGGCGGGATCGAGCAGGTCGATCGCTTCGAGTCCGAACTCCTTGCCCGCGGTGCAGAGGTCGTCGAGCGAGATATCCTTGTAGCACCACTTGCAGGCCGAGTGGTTGATTTTTCCGGCGACACCGGCCTTGGCGGCAGCTTCTTCGGCGAGGGCGAAGCGATCGTGCATCGAGGCGGCGACCGCGGCGACGGTCGCGGCACCCGTGGTGGAGACGAAGGATCGGCGGGAAAGGGGGGAAGTTTCGGACATGACGGGAATGTAGCGGAAAAGAGGCCGTGTGACGACTGCGGATTTCCGCTATTCCCGGCGCGGTTTCACTGCCGGAAAAGCACCACGGCATCCTCGTCGTAGCGCAATTTCAGATGGGAGAGCTCGGCCACATAACGCAAGGCCTCGGAGAGCGGGACGTTACGCAAGGTGAGCGTGATCCTGATCTCATCCGCCAGCGGTTCGCCGGGAGCATTGAGGATCAGATTCAGCCCCTTCTTTTCGGGGTCGAGTTCCAGCGATCGACTCTGCAGGAATTGGAGCGCCCATGGCAGGGGCGTTCCGGCAAATTCCACCTGGGGTAACACGATATCGGCGGCGACCGTGGCGGATTTAGCTGATGCCTTTTGGGATGGCTGGGCTTCCGCTGCAGGGACGCCTGAAGGCGGACGCATCACCACGGCCGCATCTCCGAATTCGAGCTCAAGATTCGACAATTCGGCAAAATATCCCAGCGCCTCAGTCAGGGGAATCTGTTTGAACGAGACGGTGAGTTGCGGCTCCGGAGCATCAACCGCGGGGATATAAACGAAATTGACTCCCTTCTTCTCGGGATCGAGTTCGCGGACTCTTTCCCGGAGGAAAGCGAGCGCGTCGGTGAGACTGGCACTTCTCAGTTCGATGGAGGGAATGACGATCTTCTCCAAGCGAGCGCGGGTCAGATCCCCGTCATCTCCCAGTCGAGTCTGCACCGTGAGCAGGAGCCGCCTGCCGGGGGCGGATGCCTGGCCGGCTTCCGGATTGAGCGAAGTGACCAGCACCGTATCCCCGGACGCGACGGTGAGTTCGGCTTTGAGTTCGTTCTCCGAGGATGTGGTGGTTCCCCCAACCGTGATCTGTTGGGTTCGATTCGCATGAAGGGCAAGATGGATCTTCCCCTCGGCAAGAGTGGGCTGAACCTCCAGCCGGGTACCGATGAATCTCGGCTTACCAGCCTCGTCCGGCTTGGGTGTGCCAATCTCGATGACGGCCTTTCTTCCTGACAAAGTCAACACGGAGGGGGCGCTCAACACGTCGGCTCCCGGAATCGCAGCGATTTGGTCAATCACGCCGGAATCTCCAGCAAAGACGGAAGATCCCTTCTCCGGGTCATAGGTTATTCCTTCCGACTTGATTTCGATTGGTCGATCGGCCGGTACTTCGATGAACTTCGCCTCGATCAGAATCTGCTGGCCGCCCGCAACGGCGGGTTCGTTCTGGGCGCGGGTTGCTCCTGCGAACCCGATCGCGAGGAGCAGCCCGGGACCGGCGAAGTTCCACACCGGACTTGCCCGGCGATGTCCGGCGATCGCGGTGATGCGCCAGGAAAGGAGACCGCCCCTCCCGAAAAGTCCCACCAGTCCCAGGAATCCGAGGCGCCAGGGCTCGGGATGCGCCGCCCGTTCCACCTTGAGCAGCGCGTGACCGTATCGCGAACGATCATCCCCCTGGCAGCCCGCGAGCACGGCGCTATCACAGGCCAGTTCGCGGTCGGCGCGGAAACGACGGAAGGCAAACCACACCAGCGGATTGCACCAATGCAGCGCCAGCAGGCATACGACGAGCCCGTTCACCACCAGATCGCCGCGTTTCACGTGGTTGAATTCGTGCAGGAGGATCAGTCGCCGCTCCTCCCGGTCGAAGGTCTCCTCGAAGGATGCCGGCAGCAGCAGGAGTGGGCGCAGGACGCCGGTCATTGCCGGACCTGGCACCGCAGCCGAAAGCAGAACCCGCGGGACGCGTCGCAAGCCGCACGCTCGCGCCGCATCCTGAATCTCGCGATGGAGTTCCACCGGAAGGGGCGGCGATCGACGCCGGAAACCAGCCAGGGCCGCCGCACAGGAGATCACACAGATGAGCATCGCGAGGATCGCTCCCGACATCCAGATCCATCCCGCCACCGTGGTCCAGGGAACCGGCTGACGTTCAGGTGCGGAATCCATCGGCAGGGCGGGAGCCGCGGATTCCGCCGGAATCAGTTCGGTCGCAAAGGAGACCGGAGCCGAGCCGGGCGCGGTCCATCCATTCTCGATGCTCAGCGGGCTCGGAGGCAGGACGGGAGAGCCGAGAACAAACAACACCGGCAACCACAGCGCGTGTCGCCACCCGGCCGGCATTCTTTTGCCCAAGGCGATCTGCACGAGCAGGACGGCGAGAATGAGGAGGGATCCCCGCGTCGTGGCGGAGAGAAACCAGTCAAAGACAGCGTCGATGGTGTGCATGTCAGGATTTCCGGCGGAGGTTTTTCTTCACGGATTCGTCGAGGAGTTGTTTGAGTTGGTCGATCTCTTCGGCACTGAGATTCGACCGCTTCGCGAAATGGACCAGCAGGGGTTGCGCGGCCCCTTGGAAAACGCGTTTCAGGAAGGACTCGCTCTCCGCCCGGACCATCGCGTAGCGCGCAAAGGCCGGAGAAAACTCGCGCACCCCCGCCTCGTTCTCGCCGGAGAGGATCGCGCCCTTTTCAACGAGACGGCTCAGCATGGTGCGAACCGTATTCACCGCCCAACCCGTCGATGGTTGCAGGACTTTGGCAACCTCCGAAGCGGTCTGCGGAGCCCGCTCCCAGAGCGCCTCCATCAAGGTCCACTCGGCTTCTGAAATACTCGGTGCGTTCATCCGGGTGCATCATTACATTTGTAGTGCCGCAAGTCAACTACAAATGTAGTGCCATAAATGATCTTGCCAAACCGCGCCAATTCCTTCACAACGCTCCCCATGAAGCTCGGCCCACTTCTTCTCGGATGCGTCTTCCTCGTTTTCCCGGAGGCCCGTTCCCGTGAGTGGACCTCCACCGACGGCCGAAAGCTCGAAGCCGATTTTGTTTCCGCTACCGGGGATTCCGTCATCGTCAAGCGCGCCGCGGATGGGCGCAGCTTCACACTGCCGTTGAAAGGCCTCTCCGACGCCGACCAAACCTGGGTGAAGGAAGAGTTGGCGAAAAATGCCAAACCGGTCGAGGGACCCTACGCCACACTCCTGACGGGCGAGTGGGCCTTATCCGAAGACGACGGCCTGCCCTTCGCCCTCTTTGGCGCCAAGGATCTCGATGCGTCGAAGAAGTATCCTCTCGTCGTCGGACTTCACGGACGCAGTCAGAATGCGGAGAATGGCAAGCAGCTTGGTCCATTCTCGAAATCCTTCTCCGAACCAGGCCGCTACGAAAAGAATCCCTGCATCATCCTGGCACCCCTCGGCTATCAACCCTTCGGCGGCCAAGGCACCGCTTGGAGCAACGAACCCGGCACGAAAACGCTCGCCCTCATCGAAAAACTGATCGAGAGCCTGCCCATTGATGGAAACTGCATCTACGTCGTCGGATATTCGATGGGTGGGTTTGGCGCCTGTCATTTCGCCGTCACCGAACCGAAGCGATTCGCCGCGGTCGTCGCGGGCGCCGGTTGCACGGGAGTGGATTCGGCCGATGTCTTCAAGCGCCTTCCCTTGTGGCTCCATCATGCGGCGGATGATCCGACCGTGGAGGTCCGCTACTCGCGAGACCTCGCCGAAGCCTTGAAACGGTCGGAGACGATGAAATATACCGAATACCCGACCGGAGGACACGGCATCGCCGGCACGATTTTCAACGACGACGCCGTGCACGAGTGGATTTTCCAACAGCGACGCGAGTGAGATCGGCATCGCGGCGGCGGAAAAGCGCTCAGCGCTGTGCCTCCAGCTCGCAATCCTCCTCGGCCCGGACGCGTTCGCCGGCCTTGTCGACGGGATGGGTGAAGAGATAGCGCCAGACGTCTTCGTGGATGAGCTTGCCTTCGGCATCCTTCACCGCCGCGCCGCCGGGCACGGAGGCGTTGTGGGCGCGGTTGGCGTCGTTTTTCACATCCGCGTTGGTGATGAGACGGCGCGAATTTTCGTAGGGCGGCTTCACCGCGTCGACATCGACGAGGGGACCGAATTCATTCAAGCCGAGAAGAATCCACGAGCGGCAGTAGTGATCGGCGGTCCAGCCGCCGTCGAGGACGTGGGTGAAGCCGAAGTAGCGGTTCGCCGGGGTCGCGGATTTCATTTCCTGCCAGGTCTCGGTGTTGTCGCGCGGACCGGAGAACATCACGACGCGATCGACCTTCTGATGGATCGCGAACCGGGCCGCGGTGGTGCTGCCGTGCGAGATCCCTGCCAAAACCACCTTTTCCCAGTCGAGTTCCTTTCCATCGCGGGCGATGAACTGATCCCAGTCGCCCTGGCGGTTTTCCTTGTCGAGCCACTTCACGAACCGGAAGGCGCGCTCCTTCAGCCCGTCGGGCTGCGGGATCTCGACGATCGGGCTGTGATCCTCGCCGGTGGCGGCTTCGAGACGGATCTTGCCGAGGGTGTCGCCGTCGTTGAGCTGCTCCTTGGTGAGTTTGGAAAACCAGCGGTTCGCATAGCTGACCTGGAGGTAGTGCATGCCGTAGCTGTTGACGCGCTCGGCGAGACCGGCGTTGTGATCCATCAGCCAGATCACGAGCTTGCCCTGGGATTTCACGTCGGTGTCGATGGAGGCGTACTGGAGATCGCGCGGCTTGCCCTTGTCGTCGGTGAAGACGAAGTCGATCGCGGGA